>CALKGV010000052.1 GCA_938091805.1 uncultured archaeon
TACCAAAGACATTCTCCATGTCAAGCAGATACTTGGGCATAAGAAGATTGACACCACCACGCTGTATATTCAGCTTGAGGAGATGCTTTTCAGCAAGCCCTCAGATGAGTTCCATTCGGCTGTCGCCAGATCAGTGGATGAGGCTAGGAGGCTCATTGAGGTCGGCTTCGAGTATGTATGCACATTCGACGGCACTATGCTCTTCAGGAAGAGAAAGTAGATGTTAATGGGAAAAAGTAGATGATAAATGCTTTTAAGCTCTATCATTCCTAATATTAAGGAGAAAGCGTTGAGGTGTGCATGAGCATGAAGCTTGTAACAGTTTTGCTTCCGGAAGCATACCTTGAAGGGCTTGATGAATTGGTTAGGCAGAACATGTATCCAAGCAGAAGCGCGGCTATAAGGGCAGCCGTTAGAGATCTGCTAAAAAGGGAACTTTGGTCTAAACCGTAATGTTTTAATCATCCTATAGACTAGGTTAATTATTGCGGCTGACCTATGAAGAGGCCTGTTGCTGAAGGAGATAGCGATGACTAAAGGACGGACATCTAAGGTCGGCTGCCCAGCCTTTCGCTCAATACTTTATTTACTGAATTTTTGATTCTCTTAGCCGTTTCAGCGGGATCCTTAGCGTCAATTATTGATCTTCCAATAATCAAGTAATGTGCACCAGCTGAAAGGGCCATTTCTATATCTCCGCCCTGCACACCTATTCCTGGCGAGTAGATGGGCACAATCCCTTTCAAAACAGCGTATATTTCTCTTATTTTTTCAGGATATGTTGCACCGACAATAACACCGTCAGCTCCCCAAAGCAGCGCCTTTTTCGCGAATATTAAATATTGAGGACTAACTTCCCCAGATGCTGCATCGTAAACCTTCTGTCCATAACCTTCCCAAGCGGCTTTATGGCTCATATATGTAAGCAGTATGACCCCGCGGGACATTCTCTTGGCGACTTCAAAAATTGGTTGAAGACCCTCATCCCATCCAACAAATGGATTTGCTATTATGGCGTCAAATCCAGCTTTATAGTAATTTTCAGCTATTACTCGATTTGTGTGTCCAACATCGTTTGCTTTACAATCCATTATTGAGGGCAAGCCTAGGTCATGCGCTTTATCTAGAATTTTCTTTACGCCATCAAATAGTCCTAATGGAAGAACAAGATGGTGATTGATTTTCAGGGCGCAAATATGTTCATACGCGTCTCCAAGTATGCCCATGGCTTTAGCGAGGAGATTTTTAGGTTCATCGATAACGTCAAGGGCTAGAACTATTCTAGAGCCTTTGCTTCTCTCAGACTCCTCCATAATAAACTTAAATGATGACATACTATTCACTGGCCACTACATTTCCTCTGCAAAAAGTTGTTATTAAAGTAATAGCGATGCTTCTTGCTTCACGAAGCCTTCCCTGGTCTATGCCAGGCACACCGCAAAAGACTAATAGCGCGTTGTGTGTGCTCTCTGTGATTTTCGCACGTTCAGAATCCCTATGGGGATATATGGCAATAACCCCCTCGTCATCAGCTATCACAATCTCGCCTCCCTGCAAAACCATCGGATTTTTCATGCCAATTCCATAAAATTCTTCACCCTTAATGGCATATCGCAGAATCGGTTCTCCAAAGATTTTATCCATATCGAACGATGCTATGGCGACTTCAGACCTTACTGAGGCAAGATTTAGAGAGTCGACAAAGGTGTTGATCTTCGGCAGCTCATAGCCTAAAAGAATCCTCCTTATTAGGGCTTCAGCCGCAGGTCTATTTTTAGTTGGATCAACTCCGATTTTCCAGAGTAAGTCGCGGTAGGCTCTTATGCTTGGAAGATCCTTTAGGGACTCGATTTCATATTTGTTTCTTACATCTTGGATTATTTCTTCTCTAATAGATTCAAGATGTGGGTTTTCATTCTCAATCTCAAGATTTTTAATCATAGTTGTTAAAATCTTAAGTCCAGGGAAATCTTTTCTAACTTTTTGATCCATCTTTAGATGCATTCTCCGAATCCTCAAGAATAATTATTGAGGCGTAGGGCATTAAATGTATCGTTAAATAAAAGATAAAAGTCGTTATTTCCCATTTTAATAATGTAATGATGGTGGTAAAGCCTCATGTCCCTGGATGAATATTTGAAGAAAAGGGATTTCAGTAAAACCCCTGAACCGCAGGGTGAAAAAAAGGCTGTGGCGGATGAAAGGGCGGGAGGAAGAATCTACGTTATCCAGAGGCATGACGCAAGCCATCTGCATTACGATCTTAGGCTTGAGAAAAACGGTGTTCTGAAAAGTTGGGCCATACCTAAGGAGCCACCGACCGTTAAAGGTGTTAAAAGGCTCGCCGTGCAGACAGAGGATCATCCCATCGAATATGCCGATTTTGAGGGCATTATACCGGAAGGCGAGTATGGTGCTGGAAAGGTTGAGATATGGGATAGGGGAACATTTAATGTTGAAAAATGGGATGAGAATGAGATCGTAGTTCACATACATGGTGAGAAGCTTAAGGGTCGATACTGTCTAATCAGATTTAAGGGGCAAGAGGGCAACTGGCTATTTTTCAAAGCATATTAAATTACCTCATACAACATTAATAACAGGATTATAGGGAAAGGGTTTAATGCACGTTAGTTTTTCTAGAGAAATATATCTTAGGTGAAGTGAGGCTACAAATCAATGGAAATGTTTGAATTAATCTTTCAGCCCGAGGGAAAGCGTGTAAAAGTCGCCTTTGGAAGCACGATTCTTGAGGCTGCGAAAGCTGCTGGTGTAGATTTAACTTCAATTTGCGGCGGATTGGGCGCGTGTGGAAAGTGCAAGGTCATAGTTGAAGGAAAAAATGTCAGCCCATTAACCCAAGCTGAAAGAAAATTACTCTCGGAAGCTGAGATATCTTTAGGCTACAGGCTTGCATGCCAAACTTTAGTTACAGGTAGAATAGTTATTAGGGTGCCGGAGGAAAGTAGAACTGGTAAGCAGAGACTTCAAGTGGAAGGTATAGAGACTCGTGTGGAGCCTAATCCATGCGTCAAGAAATATTTTGTTAGGTTAACAAAGCCGACGCTTAATGATATAAGATCTGATGCTGATAGACTTTTGGATGCATTGCAAGCAAATTATGGACTTGAAGGATTAAAGTTAGGGTATGAGGCTCTTCAGCACCTTCCGCTACTTCTCAGAGAGAGCGATTGGAAGATTACCGCCGTCATATGGAAGGAAAATCTCGTAGTCGATTTAGAGCCGGGAAACACAAGCGCAAGGGCATTCGGATATGCCGTTGATATTGGTACAACAAAGATTGCTGGGTACTTGCTGGATTTAAATACTGGGAGGGTAGTAGCCGTTGACTCCCTAATGAACCCTCAAATACCCTATGGTGAGGATGTAATCTCGAGGATAACTTACGCATCTAGCGGGTTCAGTGAACTTAGTAAATTGCAGCAGGTTGTTGTTGATGGTATAAATCAAATTCTTAAAGTGCTCCTGGAAAAGACTGGAGTAAAACGTTGGGAAATTTATGAAATGACGGTTGTTGGCAATACAGTTATGCATCATCTATTTTTGGGGATCAACCCGAAATATGTGGCTTTGGCGCCATATCCCCCAGTTGTAAAAAGTGGAGTGAACATTAAGGCAAAAGAGATCGGGGTTGACATTAATCCAAATGGTAACATTTATGCTCTTCCAGTAATAGGTGGTTTTATTGGGGCCGACACGGTCGCGGTTATTCTAGCAACCGAAATCTATAAGAGGAAAGATCTTTGCATGGCATTGGATATCGGAACCAACACTGAGGTTGTTTTAGGTAATGAGAGTATGATTTTAGCGTGCTCGTGCGCTTCCGGACCAGCTTTTGAGGGAGCCCACATAAAGCATGGTATGCGGGCTGCTGCCGGAGCAATTGAGAAGGTGAAAATAGATCCATATACGCTTGAAGTCCAATATTGGACTATAGATGGCGTTAAGCCTTTCGGCATATGCGGATCAGCCATGGTGGATGCAGTTGCTGAAATGCTGAAGGCTGGAATAATTGATGTCTCCGGAATGCTCAACAAGGACATTAATTCTCCAAGGTTGCGTCATGGTGAAAATGGAGTTGAATTTGTACTAGCATGGAAAGATGAAACTGCTATTGGAAAGGACATTGTTATCACTCAGAGGGATATAAGGGAGATTCAGTTAGCAAAAGCAGCTATACACACTGGATGCGCGACGCTGATGAAGAAGATGAATAAAGGCGAGGCAGACGTAGATTTAGTATTTATAGCCGGAGCCTTTGGCTCATATATAAATCCGGAAAACGCGAGGATTATAGGGATGTACCCGGAAATAGCGTTGGATAAGGTGCGTATAGTTGGCAATGCGGCTGGAACAGGGGCGAGAATGACGTTGATTTCCAAATCAATGAGGGATGTGGCTGAGGAAGTATCACGAAGAGTTAAATACGTGGAGCTTGGGGCGGAACCGGACTTCCAAGCAGAATTCTTTAATTCGCAATTCATACCATACGCTGACCTAACAAGATATCCGGAAACCAGCGGTCTATTAAAGAATTTAGGCAAATATCCTAAGAAACTTCCACCGATATTTGATTCGAAAATAAACCGCTAGGTCATCCTATTTTTCCCAGAGTTTCTAAGTCATATTTATATCGGGCGCATTTTTAGGCATCTCAGCTTATACCATACTCATCATGATACTTCTCGAATAACTCATCTCTAAGCTTTCTCAGCTTCTCGCTTATTTTAATAGGATAGGGTTCGCTGCCTCTCAGCGTTTTATACTTTTCCGGCAGAGCTGAAAGCTGCTCCATACAGTATTTTCTGATCTCCTTTATGTCGGGAAAATCATAGATGATTTCCCCCTTAATCATTATTGGAACAAGCAGCGGCTTCGCGTCCTCAACTTCCTCATCCCATAGGGTAATGGTATCCTCAAGATACTTACCATTTTCAATTCTTCTCCAAACCTGTTTTTTACCAGGCAGCGTCGCCTTCCCCATGCTGCTTGTAAACTTTGTTGATGGAATCATTCTGCCAGTTTCATCGCTTGTTTCCGCAAGCTTAAATATTCCATCTAGGGCTGAGACCCCGCCCTCCTTAGTAATAGAGTCATAGTTTGCGCCTGTTATCAGCTTTGTTCCAACACCGAACCCATCTATTGGAGCGCCCTTTGAGAGAGCGTCTTCTATGATGAACTCGTCAAGTCGATCGCTTGCAAAAATCTTCACATCTTTCAGCCCAGCATCATCAAGCATTTTACGCGCTATTTTGCTCAACTCGACTGGATCCCCGCTGTCAAGCCTAATCCCAGCCAGCTTATAGCCCTTCTCTTTCATTTCTAGGCCAACCTTTATGGCGTTTTCAACACCCCTAATGGTTTCATACGTGTCCACGAGAAGTATGGTATTGTGTGGGAAGCTTTCAGCGTATTCCCTAAAGGCTGAAAGCTCAATCTCTTTAAATGAACCTTTTTCTCTATATCTCTCCTCAATAAATTTATGCGGTATCGTTCCAACGAACGGCATGTTCCATTTCATCGCCGCTATAACTAGAGATGTACCATCGGCGCCGCCTATATACGCAGCCCTAGCGCCCAGAACCGCCGCATCTCTCCCATGGGCTCTTCTAGCTCCAAAATCAACAACCGTCCTAGGCGAATATATTACGCTCTTGCCCTTAGCCGCGTAGACTATCCGCGAAACTTTCGTAGCGATTAAGCTCTCGAAGTTCATGATGTTAAGTAGGTACGTCTCAAAAAGCTGCACATCTATAGATGGGCCGGTAACATTTATCACGGGTTCATTTGGAAAAACCAGCGTGCCCTCTGGGACAGCGTATATGTCACCCTTAAACTGGAAGTTCTCCAAATAGTCTAGGAAATCTTTGCTGAGATCTTTACCTGCAGCGTTCTCAAGCCACTCCCTGTGTTTCCTGCTTAGTCCATGGTTCAAAATCTCAATGTAGCTGATGAACTGTTCAAGTCCAGCCGCAACAATGTAGGAACCCAGATGTTTAGGGACCTCCCGGAAGAAGTATGTTTCCGTTATAGTGTTATTTACTCCGTGATCAAAATTGCATTTTCCAGATGTCAACTCGTAATAGTCAATGAAGAGAAATAGATCTTCCTCAGTTAAGAGACCGGATTCAAGGCGCCTCAAGACCTTTCACCATTAAAGACCCATTTAATCCCTCAAGAGATTAACATTCTTATGGATAAAAATCCCAGCGGAGATATTTAATCTAAACGCTAAAAAATTTTAGGTTGCATCTAAAAATATGGACTAAACGGTATTTTCGAAGAAGACCGCTAACGATTCTAAAACTGCGCTTCATATGCTAAATTTATATTGCGCACTACTCTGAGGAGAAAACGTCACGCTTTTTCCGTTTAATCTCTCTTCTTTGAGCAGTCATCTTCTTAACGGCTTTCAATATTTCGTCGTATATTATAGGTAGATCCCAACCCTCAGAGGAATAATTGTACGATCTCTTGCTGGTTCTTATATTAACGGTAACTTCATAGCGTCTCCTCTGCTTATCAAGAGATGACGATTTTATTATGCTCTTTGCCTCCATTATCGGCGGGAGAAATCTGTTTAAACTTTTGATCAGGCGGATAAATTTTATCTTTGCCGCTTCAGCCTCAAAGGGATCTTCCGGTAAGCCAATTATGTAGATCGGCACTTCGATCCTATCTCTCTCAGCTGAAATAAGGCTTGCGAAATCCCTGTAGGTTATTATTCCCTGGATTTCATCATCAATGGTCACCAGGCAGTATGATAAATCTTGTTCAAGCATACTTTTGGCAACCTCCCCGATTGAGCTTTGCGGGTAGCATCTCAACGTATGAGTGGACATAACTGCCTCCACAGGATAATCGAATGGGTTAATAGTGCTTGGAACACCCATCGTGTATTTTTCGCTTCCTAAGTCCGCCATAAGATTGAAAACTATTTGCGTCGAGGTTATGATTCCAACCAGTCTCTTATCCCTGACAACCGGCAGATGATCAAATTTTCTTCTAAGCATTATTTCCCTAGCCTTAGAAGATTTCTCCCCAACCGATATAGTCGTAGGTGTAGACGTCATAATCTTAGAGGCCCTTATATTTCCAAGGGCGCTATCCTTAACATTGATAACTATTGCTTTAATATCTATTTTGCCAATGACCTCATTCTTTTTAACGATCGGTAAGGATCTCAATCTATATTCAGACATTATTTTAGCTGCCTGAAGAAGATTAGCATCAGCTAGAATTTTTGGAACAAAGTTTAGAAGCGATTCAACTTTTATCCCAGCAAGGCTCTTAGCTCTTAAAATATCCCTCACCGTAACTGTTCCAATCTTATCACCGATGCATGTAAATATTTCATAAGCGTTTTTTTCCTCATTAAACCTACTGCTTTAGATATTGGCGTAAATGGATCAACAACCACACTTTCTGAAATGAATTTTTCAACCAGCAGTTCTTCGGAAAAACCAATCTGCATCACAATTAAATAATATTGAAAAATACTATTTTTATAATTAGCGTCGCTCCCTCGACTTCATAATCCGCCTGGAAAATGGTAAGAAAATGAGATAACTGCAAAAAATTGAATGCGGTGGTTTATATAAAGTGAAATACCTCATTATTCAGTCAGTTTCAGAGCCAATCTATTTATGGAGTGTCTTTGGGCCTTAAAGTTAAACGTTTTCCCCTTAACGGTGAGTGGTTCCTCCCTGATTTTAACGTTCTCCGGAAAATCAAAGTCATTATAGGCTCTTACGTTTTCAGCATTAAGAATCGTTAGATTTCCTTCGCATACCTCGTTCCCCCCGACCAAATCGATCTTCACGTCTAAGTCTTCATCTAAGCTTTGATTCACCAGAGTAATTATCAATTCTTTCCGGTTCTGGCTTATTGACGCCGAAACATCCAAAGCCTTTAGCGGTTTAATATTTTTTCTCAGCCTTAATGAACCCGCGGAATCTTTTTCAGACGGCTCCCTTATAATTGGCGATTCGGTCTTAACTTTTAACGCCAAATTTCCCATATGTGATTGATACATTTTAAACACATAGTATGTTGGAGTCAATATTGTTTTCTCACCCTTAGTTAGGCAGATGCTTTGCAGAACATTAACTGCCTGCGCTAAATTGGCCATTCTAATTTTTCTCGAATATTTAATGAATAAGTTTAAAACCGCGGCGCTGAGAATTGCATCCCTTAAAGTGTTCTGCTGATACAGCCCACTCTCAACCATTGCTTGCGGATGCCAAACGCCCCATTCGTCAACGGCTATTCCTATGTCCTTTCTGCCCTCAGAGAAAAAATCAACTATAGATATTGCCTGATTAATTTGGTATTCCAGGTTTTGGACGTCAAATAACAAATTAAGATACTGCTCATCCGTGAAGTCTACGTCACCGCCGTACCTTTGGGGGTTACCGAAATAGTAATGTATAGATAAGTAATCAATCAGATGAATAGCATCTTTTAAGACCTCCATGAACTTTAAATTCCAATCTCTGGTCGTGTGCCCGCATGCAATCAGTTTAATCGATGAGTCTGCTTGTTTGAGGAAGGTTGCGAATCTACGGTATTCCCATGCGTAATATACCGGATCGAACGAGCCGCCGCAACCCCAACTCTCATTTCCAACTCCCCAATATTTAACCTTATAGGGTTCAGGGTGACCGTATGAGGCCCTAGTCTCAGCATACTTCGAATTACCGCCGTAGTTGCAGTATTCGAGCCATGCAAGCGCTTCTCTCGGGCTGCCTGAACCAACATTCGCGCATATATATGGTTCAGCGCCTACAAGCCTACAGAGATGTATAAATTCATCAGTTCCAAACTCGTTTGATTCACCACCACCCCACCAAATATTTATCCCGCGGGGTCTCCGCTCAACGGGGCCTATTCCATTCTCCCAATGATACGCATCGGCGAAGCATCCTCCGGGCCATCTAATGATCGGCGCACCTATAGACTTAAACGCTTGAACAACATCTTTACGCAATCCATCCTCGTTAGGTATGCTTGAGCCTTTTCCAACCCATATGCCCGGATAAATGCATCGTCCAAGATGCTCAATAAAGTGTCCGAAAATATTTGGGTCTATAGAACTTATCATCTCATCAATCCTTACGGTTACCATGTTACATTCACGCATAATCTCCACACTCAAAAACAATTATGAAGAGCCGCGTTTATTAAATTTTAGTAGATGAAAGGAGGGTACTAATTACCTTGAAGTGCCCAGTTTGTGGATCCGATGCTGGGGAAGACGCAAAGTTCTGCCCTAAATGCGGGTCATCCTTAGAATCGGCGAAAACTATCATAATGAGTACAACACCGTTTATTCCGGGCTATAAAATCAAGAACGTCTTAGGGATAGTTACCGGTTTATCTCCTAGAACAAGAGGTTTTTAGGGAGACTTGCCGCCGGGATAGAGACGATGTTTGGCGGGGAAGTTACTGCCTTTACATCGGAGATTGAGAAGGCCAGGGCTGAGGCTATGGAGAGGATGAGGGCTAAGGCTTTAGCCCTTGGAGCAAATGGCATAGTAGGGGTGGACTTAGAAACCTCAGATTTAGGCTTAGGAGCAGGCATAGTTATAATATCAGCCACTGGAACAGCTGTGATCCTGGAACCTTAACAATAAAATAGCAGCTTGCATCTCTAGCGTGTACCAAGATTTCGCTAGGGTAGTAGCCCTATATTCAGTAGTGTTTCAAGAATAAAGAGAAAACCAAATACGATGAAAACCATTGATGCTATAATTCTTAAGTGTTTTTCAGGCATAAATCTTAAAATTTTGTAGCCCAGAAACACTCCAATGCCCGTTACAGCAGCAAACGCCAACATGATGCCAATTAGAGCCAATATTGGGTTTCCAAGATTGGCTGCTAACAGAGCTGAGGCTATTTGCGTTTTATCCCCCATCTCCATAAGCGAAATTAAAGAAAAGGCTTGGACAAAGGTTTTACCCGATCTTTCGCATATAAGACCCTCGCTTTTATAGATTAGAGAGATAAAACCGAAAAATATGAAGGCCAGTCCAGTGATCAAACCTAAAATTCTATGCGGTATAAGAACTAATAATTCTCCACCTAACAACGCGCTTAAGCCGTCAACCATTAGGAAGGCGGCCATAGCGCCCAAAAATATTGAGGAAGCGGATCCCTTGGAGGATAATATTATGGCGCATATTTGTGTTTTATCACCTAGCTCAGCTAGAAAAATCAGTACGAACGGAGTTAATAGGGCATTTAAATCCATTTCTACGTTGATCCCCTGCGCATTTTTAAACTTCAACCCTCATTAAGGCTTGCTTCTAACCGTAACATTTTCTCCAGAAGAGCCGGCTTCCTCCTAAAGTAATCTCTAACAGGCTTAAGAATCTCAATAAGCGCATCCGCAACACCATTCTTCAAGTCTAATGGGTGAATCTCACCACGCAGATACGCATCCCTTAAATCTTCATATCTTTCAAACGTTACCGGTCCGCCATATTTCTGTGGGCGCTGCACCTCAAGGCATCTGAACTCTGGGAAAATTATGTATTTAGCATGCTCAAGAATCGGGTTTCCCTCCTCCTGCCTCGGCGGGCAATATGCATTCCTAATCTTACTTCTGATATCTTCCGGACTGTCGTGAATAAAGATGCAGCTCTCAGGTTTGCTTTTAGACATTTTGGAGCTTATTTTTCGGCTAACTCTGAGATCCTCATCGAAAATTTTCTCTTGAGGATGCTCTATTGGGGCTTGAAGCCCAGATAGCAGTGGCGTATGCAGGCATACAGGCTTCCTCCAACCCATTTTTTCAGCAACATCCCTTGCTAGCATATGCGCCTTCCTCTGGTCTATGCCGCCGCATGCCATGTGCAGATCCATGTAAAATATGTCAGCAGCCTGCATACATGGATAGAAAATCCATGCTGTCTCAATGTCTGATTGCTCTAATTCCCGCCCCATTATTGTCAAAGCTCTCCTGATCCTTAGGAGTGATGAACTTTTAGCTATTCTTATAACCCTTTCCCAATATTTTATGTCACCTGATATATCCGAAGACCATAGAAATTGCACATTGCCTGAGGCTGTAATTCCCAACGCTTCAAAGCACTGTTTAAAGTATTCACCGCATAAACGTATGTTTTCCATGTTTCCGCCAAGCTTGTTATTTATCCAACTGTGCCAATCAGCTAGGAAAATTGTGAAGTCAAACCCGGCTCTGGCAACATCCTTAATCTTTGAACCGCAAACAAGACCCATGCCGACATGCATAAGTCCTGAGCATTCAAAGCCCCAGTACGCTTTCGGCCTGCTTACCGTTTCGAGGAGAATCCGCAGTTCATTAGGCGTCACTATCTCCTCAGTATTACGCATTACTAAACTCATCCGCTCTTCAATATCCAAATGCTTGACCTCCAATAGAGTTCAAGATGTTTTTAATTTAACCCTTACTTTTTATAGTTCTCCCTAAATTAAAGATATCTCTCCATAGTGCGCTCAGACGTGGCAACTTAAGGTTTTAGCCTTGCATCTCTGACAATCTATCTTATTTTTGGTGTTAGGGATGCTGTTGAGCGCTTTCGCCTGTTTGAGAGGAATAGGTCTCCCTTTTGGGCGTAAGGTTCTTGGTCTAGCATTCTATGTTCAATTGTCAAGCCTTAGGAGAACTGCCAGAGCATTATCCGAGTTTAGGAGGGTTTCTAAAACGGCTGTTTGGGGGATAAGAGTATTCTTCAACAACATAACAGTAAACCTAAGACATAACGGGGGCATGAGATGGAGGAGGAGCATAGAATGCTGGAACCTAATCTGCGACATGTTCACATACTACTACAATCACCTAAGGAGGTGAACCTTAAGTTGCCACGTCCGTGCGCTCTATAGCTAATGTTATAAGGATCCTTTATGGAGAAAATACATGGTGATAAAAATACCCTACTGTAGGAATTGCGGGTTTAAGATTCCCGAGGGTGCTTCCTACTGCCCAAATTGCGGAGTGAAAATTCTTCAAGAATTTTATAAGCCTCAACTTGAGATGGCAACTTGGGGTGAAAGAATTGCCGCTTACCTCATAGACATTGTTATCCTGGGGATAATAATACTTCCAATTGCATCCCTGTGGGGTTTTCTCCAGATTTGGACAAAAGATACTTATGGTTTAAGCTGGAGTTGGGCGCCATTTGTAAGTTTCGGAGTGGGCAACTTCATTTTATTCCTTTACTGGGCTTTTATGGAGGGCGTTTATGGACAGTCGATTGGAAAAATTATTCTAAAAATAAAGGTCACAACGCTGGAGGGCGCTCCAGTCAGCATTACATTGGCAGCTATTGAAAGCTTTGGGAAAGCCTTTCTATTACCCATAGACTTCATATTGGGTTTAATTCTTTATCCGCAGAAAAATCAGAGACTTTTTAATTATATTTCAAATACGATCGTTATTAAGGTTCGCTAGATGTAGCTTGCTGATAATCTTTTTATTTTCAAGTCTTAATTTGATTAGAATGCATCACCAGAGATGATTGATATGTATAGGGCTTATAGGATAGCTGTTTTGCCAGGGGATGGAATAGGTCCTGAAGTGGTTGATGTTGCTGTTAAAGTTTTAGATGTGGTGCAGAGGGTTATTAAGGGCTTAAATTTATCTTTCTTTTATGGCGAGGCTGGATATAACTGCATAGAGAAATATGGAACAAATCTCCCTCAGAAAACCATAGATTTGCTGAGGGAAACACATGCATGCCTAAAGGGTCCGATGACAACCCCTGAGGAGCCAGATGCACCGCCAAGCGTCGCTGTAACGATTAGGAAGATATTCAATTTGTATGCTAACGTTAGACCATGTAAATCTTTGCCAAACGTTTGGGCGATTAAACCGAACATAGACTTAGTAATTGTTAGAGAGAACACTGAGGGATTGTATTCCGGCAAAGAATTTGAGGTATCCTCAGGTAAGGGTATCGCCTTGAGGATAATAACGAGCGAAGCCTCCGAAAGAATCGCTAGATTCGCTCTTAAACTTGCTGAGAAACGCAGAAAATATGTTACATGCGTGCATAAAAGAAACATATTGCGTGTTACCGACGGAATCTTTAGGGACGCCGTCTTCAGAGCTGCCAAAGAGTTTCCCTCAGTTCATGTGGATGAGGATCATATAGATGCCATGGCTATGAGACTCATAAAAGAACCTGAAAAATTTGATGTCATAGTCACAACAAACCTATTTGGCGACATATTATCCGATGAAGCCGCTCAGATAGCTGGCGGAATAGGGTTAGCGGCCGGGGCGAACATAGGCAACAATTATGGGATGTTTGAGCCTGTTCATGGGTCTGCTCCTAAGCATGCTGGGAAGAACCGGGCTAACCCGATTGCAACTGTTTTGTCCGCAAAAATGATGATGGAATACCTGGGTGAAAATGAAGCTGCTAAATTGATAGAAGAGGCCGTGATGGAAGTGTTAAGCGAGGGAAAGGTTAGAACCTATGATCTAGGTGGAAACTCAACAACGCAGGATGTTGGCAATGCCTTAATCGAAAAAATTCTTCAGAAAAAGTGAGAGCTGCCCTATTAGATCACTACGCACTATGGAAACCTTGGTTTCACGGCTTTGGTCGGACATGAAGTAACGCATCTCAGGCAGTATATGCATTCCGGGTCAGTGATTTTCTCCCAATCTAGGCTGAGTAGGGGAACCCTCATCGGGCAAACGTCCTCACAAACATGGCATCTTGCCTTAATGCACTTTACTGGCTCCCTTCTTAACCCGAGAAGACTGAAGCGGCTCACGAGAGCTAGGAGGGCCCCTTGGGGGCAAAGATATCTACACCATGCTCGTGGAATGTAAATGGCTAGCACTAAAACCGCAATCAATATCGTTAAGCGGGCGATGAGAAGAGGAGAGATCAGCTCGTAAATCGGAACAAAATATACGTCGATTAATAGCCTTGGAAGAACAGAAAACAGTGTATCTGAGGGGCTTAGGGCCGTAAATGGCGCCTGAGCGAAAACTCCAAAATATGTTCTGTATATCGCTCCCTGCGTACTAAATTGAGATAGCGAGAATGAAATGCTTATCAGCAATATTATTCCGAGAATGACGTATTTGGTTGCTGTGAAGCTCTTATGGGTTTTGTATGAAAACGCCGCGCTTCCCTTCTTACTAAGCGTAAGAACGTCTTGGATGAAACCCAATGGGCAGATCCAGCCGCAGAGAAGCCTTCCGGTTAAAACCCCGAAAATCATGATCGAAGCTAATGGAAGCCATGGAAAGATGAATTCATAGATCATTTCCTGCATGAGACTTAAGGCTTCCTCAATTGTTCTGAAGGGTAAACCGGAGGAAAACAGTATTGGTAAAGCTATGGGTACTGCGGGTAAGCTCCAGAGAGCTAAGCCAAAAATGGCGAAAAATAGGATTTGAACAATTTTTCTTGCAGCCTCAACAATTATGAACAATGACTTCAAGTTTACTTGAAGATTATACTTTATTTTCTTCATATATTCACCATTCATTTAATTCAATTTGTCAATCTCGGCGGCCAAATATAGTATCTTTAACAACAGTAAAAAGTAATAAATAATTTTTGGCATAATTTTATCATTCTATCGAGGTGGCGAGTATGCTTGATTATCTCAGGGATGAAGTTGCTGAAAGATACGATATCCTAAGTAGGGATCTGGCGAGAAAGGGCATAGATATAGATGAGATTAAGAAGAAAATTTCAAACTTCATGGTTGAGGTTCCTTCATGGGTTTTCGGCCCATTTGGTGGAGGAAGATTCAGCAGCTATATTCCTCCGGGCGCAGCTAGAAGTGTTTTTGAGAAGTTTGATGATGCGGCTTTAGTGCATAGGCTTACTGGAGCAACGCCTGAAGTAAGCATTCACGTTGGCTGGGACTGCCCGGAAAACATACCCTTCGAGAAGATTGAAGTTGATCACTTTAGGAGATTAAAAGATTATGCTGAAAATCTGGGTTTGAGCATAGGATCAGTGAACCCAACGTATTTTCTTGAGGGAACGCATTTCGGCAGCCTCTCAGCCGACGACATAAATATAAGAAGGAAACTTATTGAACACACCCTTGTCGCCGCTGAAATAGCTAGCAAATACGGATCTGGCATACTAGTGCTTTGGCTTCCAGACGGATCCCTATATCCCGGCCAGGTTAACTTCCGTCTTAAAGAGAGCAATTTAAGAAAGGCGCTTAGAGAAATATATGATCATGCGCCAAGCTCCGTTAAGATACTTATCGAGTATAAACTTTTTGAGCCTGGAACGTATCACACGGTGATCCCTGATCCTTTCACAGCCTACGATTTAGCCAGAAATTTGGGTGATAGAGCTGGCGTGGTTATTGATTTAGGGCATCATGCGTTCGGAGTCAATGTTGAGCATATTGCCGCTAGGTTTATTGAAAGCGGCATTCCAGCTGGAATACATTTTAATAGTAGATACATGGCTGATGACGATCAGGCGGTTGAACCTAACATGCAGATATTTCTACTCTTCCATGAGCTTGTAATGGGCAACGTTATCGGTAATCCGGATTCAAACAAGAACTGGATTTACATAATTGATCAATGTTCAAAGCTGGAGAATAGGATTCATGCGATTTTACATACCATAGACTCGCTGATGATCTCTTATGCTAAAGCATTAATTGTTGATGAAGAAAAACTCAGAGAATACCAGGTGATGAATGAGATAATGCTTGCCAATAGAACTCTTTTAGACGCTTTCCTAACGGACGTAAGACCAATAATCTGCGCGGCGAGGCTGGAGAGGGGATTACCTCCGGATCCAGTGAGCGCTTACCTTGAATCTGACTATCAGAAGAAAATAGAAATGGAAAGATCGTAACAGCTCATTAAACTTCATTCTTAACAATTACGAGGTTAAAATAATGAACATTCGGAATGTAAGGGACGAATTCCCAATATTGAAAAGTAAAATCTTCTTAAACCACGCCGCCGTCAGCCCATTGCCCCTCCGCTCTGTTGAAGCCATGAAAAAATTCATTAATGATAAGGTTAAGGCGCAATCAACTCAAAATGTCGATTTGGAATTTTGGAAAAATAAAATCTTGAACTCTAAAAGTGTATTTGCCAGACTAATAGGCGCAAGGGAGGAGGAAATAGCCTATATTCCGAACACAACCTTTGGGCTGAGCATTGTTGCTCACCTACTACCTTACGAGCATGGCAGTAACGTGGTGACAAACACTTTGGAATATCTTTCAAACGTGATTGTATGGCTAAAACTTAGAGAGAAGGGCGTTGAGGTCCATTTTGTAAGAGATGCGAATGGAAGAGTTAGTTTAGACATGCTGAGGGAGAAAATTGATGATAAAACTGTCGCCGTGGCTATTGGACAGGTTGGCTGGTACAATGGGTTCCGGCATGATTTAAGGGCGATATCTGAAATGGTCCATGAGAAAGGCGCATTTTTGGTGGTCGATGCGATACAATCTGTGGGAAACATGAAGATGGATGTGAAGAGAGATGGAATAGATTTTCTATCATGCGGAACATACAAGTGGCTTCTAGGACCTCAGGGCGCAGGCTTCCTCTTCATAAAAGAAGATCTTATAGAAGAGTTCAACCCGCCCATTGTTGGTGAAAACAGTTTAGATCCGAATCTAGTTGAAAAGAACATTTATGAGGGATTCGACCTCTTTGAGCTGAAGTATTCTAGGGGGATAGGTAAATATGAAGTGGTTCACATGAACGATGTATCTTACGTTGGGGCCGAAGAGTCCATGCGCCTTATTTTAAACTTCGGAATAGATCATGTGGAAAGGAAGATAAAGGAAATAGATGATCACCTTATTGAGGGTCTTTTGGAAATGGGCTATGAAATTCAAACCCCCATTAATGAGGGGGAGCGGCACGCCATAATAAACTTTAAGACTAAAGATGCGGAAAGAACATTGAATGAATTAACTAAAAATGGGATTGTTGTTTCGCGGCGAATGAGCGGGATAAGGGTTTCCCCTCACTTTTATAATACGAAGGATGAGATAGACAAGTTTCTTGAGATTTTAAAGGCTACTAAGCCATGATGTGCCTCATAAAACGAAAAACAAAAATTTCGCCCTCTCGATAAAGAAGCTGCTAAATCGATATGGAGATGATGCCTTGAACAAATCAGACCTTGAAAATGCGGTTAATGAGATTTTAAGTTTCATTAGGAAAGAAGTTAGGGAGTCCGGTGCCTCAGGCGTCGTTGTTGGTTTAAGCGGCGGGATAGACAGCAGCGTTACCGCCGCCCTCTGCGTTCAAGCGTTAGGTAAAGAAAAAGTTTTAGGCATTATTATGCCTACGAATTTTACGCCGGAGAAGGACATAAATGACGCCCTTGAATTAGCTAGCCGTTTAGGCATAGAAACTAAAACTATTCCTATAGATGAAGTATGCAATATTTTAATTAACGTTTTGGGGTTCGACCCAAACGATTCAAAGATTAGAATTCCAGCTGCAAATCTCAGAGCTAGAATCCGAATGGTAATATTATATTTCTATGCGAACCTCAAAAATTACTTAGTTGTTGGAACAAGCGATAAGAGTGAATATCTCATAGGCTACTTCACTAAGCATGGTGATGGTGCAGCTGATTTCTTCCCGATAAGGCACCTCTTTAAGACTCAAGTGAGGGAGATAGCGTCGTATTTAGGTATACCGGATAGCATCATTACAAAGCCTAGCAGCCCACAGCTTTATCCTGGACACAGACTTACGGATGAAATCCCCATTAACTATCCAATCTTAGATTTTGTGATCATTAAATTATTTGAGGAAAAATTGCCAGCTGAGAAAGTAAGCGAGGAACTGGGGGTGCCAATTGAAATAGTTAGGGACATTTTATCTAGGCATATCAGAACTGAGCATAAAAGGAGAACCCCGCATGCGCTTAACATTAAATATTAAAAAGTTAAAAAAGTAAGAAGGGCAAAAATTAAGGTTATATCAACGGGCATTTATATAGGGGATTAATGTATGAAACTGGCTGACAGAATGAAAATTATTAAGCCCTCTGGAACCATAGCCATGGCTGAAAAAGCTCGCGAGCTTGCGAGGAGCGGAAAGAAGCTATTTAACTTAGATGTCGGCGAACCTGATTTTGACACTCCGGAACATATAAAGAGGGCTGCTATAGAGGCGCTAATGGGGGGCTTCACACATTACACATCAAGTCTCGGCATGATTGAATTAAGAAGAGCCATAGCTGAGCATTTGATGGAAACAAGGGGGCTGGAGGTTAACCCAGATAATGAGATCATCGTGACGCCTGGGGCGAAACATGCCATATACTGCGCGTGTTTAGCGACGCTTAATCCAGGCGACGAGGTTCTAGTTTTAACACCAGCATGGCCTACGCATTTCACATGTGTTGAGGCGGCTGAAGCCAAAGTTGTGGAGGTTCCTTGCGGGGAAACTTACAGCATAGATGAGGAGGAGTTAAAGGGGAAGATAACTAGTAAGACCCGTATGATTTTGGTGAATTCGCCTAATAATCCTACCGGTGGAGTTTTAGACATTGAAGACTTGAAGATCATAGCGGATTTAGCCTCTGAACATAATATTTTCGTCTTATCAGATGAGATTTATGACGAAATAGTTTATGATGGAGTAGAAGTGAAAAGCATGGCCTCTTTTGAAAACATAAGGGATAAAGTAATTGTCATTAATGGTTTCAGCAAAACATACGCCATGACCGGATGGAGGCTAGGTTATGCCATTGCAGACAGAAATATTATAGAAGCCATGAATAGGATTCAGCAGGCAACCACAACGTGCCCCGCAAGTTTTGTGCAAAAGGCGGGGATAGCCGCCTTAAAGGGACCTCAAGAACATGTGAAAAGGATGATTGAGGAGTATGATCGCAGGAGAAAATATGTCGTTAATAGGCTCAATGAGATTCCGGGGGTAAACTGCGTAATGCCCAAGGGAGCTTTCTACGTCTTTCCAAGGTTTTCTGATTTAAGAATGCCAAGCTTCGATATTAGCATTAGACTTCTCGAAGATGAGGGTGTTTGCACAACCCCAGGAAGCGTTTTTGGAGAATGCGGTGAAGGGCATATACGTCTCTCTTACGCAACAAGCTTCGAAATCATCGTTGAGGCCATGGAAAGAATTAAAGGGTTTATTGAGAAATATTTGAACATGTGAAAAATAAAAGGTGATAAGATGTTTGATGAGAAATCTATAAATGTGTTGAAAAAGATGACTGAGTCATTTGGTCCATCAGGCTTCGAAAGGGAAACTGCTAGAATAATAAAAGAGTACATGTTGGATTATTCGGACGACATTTTAACCGATAAGCTTGGCTCAGTGGTCTTCGTGGCTAGAGGAGGCTCTGAAAGACCGCATGTTCTCCTAGCTGGCCATATTGATGAGGTTGGCTTCGTGGTTTCCGGCATAGATGAAAGCACCGGTTTTCTATCCTTCAACCCTCTAGGTGGATGGTGGGATCAAGTATTGCTTTCACAGAGAGTTATAGTGAGAACCGAGAAGGGGGATTTACATGGCGTGATCGCGGCTAAGCCGCCTCATCTACTAACAGATGAGGAAAGGCAGAAGGTTGTTGAGAAAAGAAACATGTACATTGACATAGGTGTAACCTCCGGTAAGGAGGCTGTTGAGGCAGGCGTAAAAATAGGTGATCCAGTTATTCCATGGTCCCCCTTTATGCTGGCACGTAATGGAGAAGTCGCTATGGGAAAGGCCTTTGATGATAGAATAGGAGCATTTGTCATGATGGAAACGATGCGGAGAATAAGGGAGGACAACATCAGCCACCCAAACATGATATATGGAGCTGCAACTGTTCAAGAAGAGGTCGGCGCAAGGGGGGCGCAAACAGTGGCGCATATAGTTGATCCCGACGTGGCGATAGTTATAGAGGTTGACATAGCTGGTGATGTCCCAGGAATAAAGCCTAGTGAGGCGCCGACTAAGATGGGTAAAGGTCCGAGTCTCTGCACATATGACAGCAGCATGATTCCAAATCAGCCCCTTAAAGAATTCGTCATAAAGACCGCTAGAGAAGCTGGCATACCGCTCCAGTTATCGCATGTCGCTAGGGGCGGAACTGATGCTGGCAGAATTCACCTCAATAGGGCCGGCTGTCCAAGCGTGGTCATAGGTATACCGACGAGGCATATACATAGCCATGTTGGCATGCTAAGCTTAAATGATGTTGAGAACGCCGTGAAACTGATGATAGAACTCGTTAAAAGACTCGATGCAGATACTGTTAATAGCTTCATCTCCGTATAATTCCATAAATCTCATGAGAGAGTGACAGAGAATGTTTGTTGAAGATAAAATTGTAGATGGTTTTAAGGTTAAAGTTGCTTTGATTGGGGATTTGCTAATAGGGGCGGCTTACGAAATAGGTCCAAGAATACTATATCTTGCAAGTAGCAAGAAACCAGAGCTAAACTTGTTCGGCATACTTCCCGACGTCGGCGTACAAACCTCAGAGGGGTTCTGGAGGATTTATGGAGGACATAGGCTCTGGAGTTCTCCCGAGGCTAAACCGCGCTCATACTCGCTTGACGATAAACCGGTAAGAGTGGAGCTCAATACTGACACATTAACGGTTTACGGGAACCCGGAGGAAAATAATTTCATACAAAAGGAGATAGCGATAAAAGCGAATCCTAGTGGAGGAGTTCAAGTAATCCATAGAATTAGGAATATAGGGAGATGGCCAATTACACTAGCATGCTGGGCGCTCTCTGTTATGAGAAAAGAAGGTTTTGCGATAATACCTATAAAGCCCTCAAAAGTTGATGAGGAAGGATTGCTGCCAGATAGACATATATCAATCTGGCCATATACGGATCTCGCAGATAAGAGGCTGTCATTTACAAACGAGTACATATTTATTAGGCAAGATCCGAAAATTGAAAAACCAGTGAAAATCGGAGCCGATGCCAACCCGGAATGGACTGCCTATTGGGTTAATGGAATGATCTTTATGAAGCAGTTCCATAAAGAAGCAGGAGTATATCCGGATTTCGGCTGCAACGTTGAGGTCTACACGAACTCAGCCATGCTTGAACTCGAAACTTTAGGGCCGCTTAAAACAATTAATCCCTCTGAAAGCATTCAGCATGTGGAAGTATGGAAGGTCTTTGAAGCTGGAGAAGTCGGAATGACGGCAGAAGACATTAGGGATAAAATCGAACCCTTGTTAAAGTAAATCTCAACGGCTAATTCATCATAAATTTGACCATTCCATATCTTTTTCCGAAATCTCTTTCCAGCACTCGTGGCATATGGGTATAAATCGGCCGTTATAGTAAATGCTTAGCTCGATATCTGTATTTTTGCAATTTGGCTTCCATGGATTCATGCAGTGTAAAGTTGAACTTTCCATTTTGCTCTGAAAGGGTGAATCATTATTGCCCCCTCTGCCAGACTTTGATCTTACCTTATTTTTAGCCGCGTTAACTGATGCTTTTGATGAATAAGATGAGCTCTTTTGATTTAAAATTTGATTAGCGTTTTTCTCGGAAGATCCAGCGTTGCTTTCATTTCTTAGGGCGTTAAGACCGCTAGAGATCGCCTCGCTTAGATCACGCCATCTTTCCTCATCCATTTCACCCATTAAATTAAGGAGTCTGAATTCTATTAGAAAAGATTCTAAGATTTTAATTCCCTCCAGCCTTATTTGCCTCCGGAAATTCTCCTCATCGGCGAGAGACCGCTTAAGCCCATTAATTGCCGTTTCCACCTCGTCGAACCTCTTACTGAGTAAAAATGCCGTGTTACTGGAAACTTTTCCATCGTTGAATAGCGCTGCTAATGTATCCCTTCTCTTTTTAAGTGACATGAGCTCAAAATCTAAATGCTCAACAGTTTTGGGTAAAACCAATTTCCATCAAACGTTTAGGAAGTAAAAAGCGTGATAAAAGCATTTTTTATATGCTAGAATATTTCATGCTATTATTCTCGCAGAGACTTGCGAATAGTTAGGTGCGGGTATCTTCTAGAAGAGATTTTTCATCTAAACCAAATTTTTCGGCGATTCTCTTTATCTCCTCCCATGTTCTCTCCGGTATTTGAATGCCCTCCTTAAGCCTTAATCTTTCGGTTAAATATTCCAGCTCGCCGGGAATAATCACCCCTTTAAAGCCCGGTCTAGGTTTTGAGGACTTAATAGCCTTAAGTAAATTGGTAACTTCACTTTTAAATTTCTCAACTGGCATAAATTTACTAACATCTATAACCTCGAAGAAGACACCATTTCCTCTTTTTGTCTCCATGTATGCGCACCCTGCGCCAGCAAGAACCCCGCATAGAACCTCAACCGCTAAGCCTAAGCCGAAGCCTTTATGTCCAGCATTGTCTCCACCTAAAGGCAATATTGCGCCTCCATTATAGTAGTCTTCAGGATTACTGCTCGGGTTTCCATCTTTATCGATTATCCATCCCAACGGTAGTTTCTCGCCTTTGTGCAGCATAACCCTAATTTTCCCTTCTGCAACAACGCTTGTAGCAATATCTACGAAAAAGGGAAATTCCATATTTGTTGGGAAAGCGAAGCTAACGGGACCTGTTGATAACATGCGCTCTTTACCACCAAAAGGTGAAACTGACTTGGGTGCGTTAACCATCGCTATGCCAATCATATCATCCTTCGAGGCCATCAGCGTGTAGTCGGCAAGTCGACCGATATGATTACAATTAAAGGCGCAGGCAACGCTTACAGCATTTACCTTAGCTTTCTCAATGGCTTTCTCCATGGCTTTTTTAGCTATAACCTGCCCGAAACACCAATTACCGTTTATGACCACTAAGGAATTTGACTCCTTTACAATTTCAATTTTAGCTCCTGGCTTAAGTATGCCTTCTTCGATTTCCCTTACATATTGTATTACTCGCATTATTCCATGCGAATCATGCCCGACCAAATTAGCCTTAACCAGAAACTCTGACACCAGTGCAGCCTCTTCAAGCGGAGCTCCTGCCGCCAAAAATATTTTGGTTCCGATCTTAACTAATTGATTAGCGTTGAAAATAGGCATTTTCCTCACCAGCGCATCTCTTTTAAACGAAACATAGCATTTTTTAACTCTCACTGAACTCTTTAAATAATTCCTTTGCTTCTTCCGGGACTACGAAGCCTACGAGCCCTCTTTTAGAGAGCTGGTTGAAGTACGCATTAAGCGAGAGCTCAGCTTCCTCCGGCATTATCCTGTATTTTTCTACCAGATGATTGACTATGTCGCCTATTGTTTTTTCTCCATCACAGAGCTCCCAAACTATTGATCCAACCTTATCAAGGTTAATTATTCTTTCTCCCGGCTCAGGTGGGAAGAGCTTATCTAGAAAGCCCTTTTTCTGCTGCTTCCGCTCTTGCGTCTTTGATGGAGGTTTTAATGGAACTATTATTTTTATCTCCTTTGTTTTCCTATCTTTCTCCCATTTTAGCGCTGGATTCCTAACGGGCTTAGCCTTGAGAAAGAGACTTCTTGGTACGCTTAGACTCTCTCTCTTCTTTTTCCTTTTAAATAGCTTGTTAAATACCATTCGCTATCCCAAAAGAAAGAAGATGCTTCTTGCTTAAATCGCTTACTTTCCGTGCAGATTTAAGTGCAATAATGCAATATTTTAAGTAAAAATCTCTATAAGTATTATTTGTGAGAACACATGTTGCTAGGGGACGTACTCAGAAAGATTCAGGAAGAATCTTTAAAAAAAGATGAAATACGTCAAGAGATACAAAATATCGTCCGTAGAACCACACGTCTATCAAAACAGGCGATTTTTCTTGTTCATAGAGATAAAATCAGTGAGGCGGAGAATTTACTGAGGGAGGCGAGCACGGGACTAAGTAAATTAAGTGAATTATCAAAGGTTCATCCAGACCTATATTATACTGGGCTTGTAGACTCGGCTTTTGAGGAGTATGCTGAAGCTTGGATCTTTCTAAAAATTGTTAGTGAGGGAGATTTTATAAGTCCAGAGGATATCGGGGCCCCGAATGAGCCCTATGTTCTTGGGCTAGCCGACGTTATAGGCGAGCTGAGACGCAGATCTCTAGATCTCATCAGAAAGGGCGATGTCGAAGGAGCTGAGAATTGCTTAGGGATAATGGAATCGATATATGTTGAAATAATGGGTCATGACGATCTGCTAATACTCATTTCTGGACTTAGGAGAAAATGCGATGTTGCCAGAAGGGTTATTGAAGCAACTAGGGGAGACGTAACTATCGAGGTTAGGAGAAATATGCTTAACAATGCAATGAGGGAGCTCCAGAAAATTTTAGGGATCAAAGCCAGCGATAAACCGCAATAATGTTGATTTCGGGAAGAAAAATGCTCAATATGGAAACCCTCCGTAGGCTTCAAAGCCTTAACTTTTCTCTTGAAAAAGCTAGAAGGCTACAGATGGACCTCTCAAAAAAAATCATCTGTAAGGATTGCTTTGAAACCCCTATTAAATACGTTGCCGGCGTCGATGTTGCATACGCCTATAACCAGTCAATCGGAGCAGTAGCCGTTTTAAAGTATGACTCCATGAAGCTCGTAGAATTAGAGACATCGAAGGTTACCGCACGCTTTCCTTATATACCCACCCTACTATCATTTAGAGAAGTTCCACCGGCTGCTTCCGCAATAAAAAAGCTCAGGGTAAAGCCGGATGTATTTCTAGTCGATGGGCAAGGAATCGCTCATCCATATAGATTAGGCTTCGCCAGCCATCTAGGTTTAGTTTTAGACATAGCAACCGTGGGTGTTGCAAAAACCCTTCTCTGCGGGAGGATCGCTGAATCAGAAAGTGGATTTTGGAGGCCCATAGTCCATGAGGGAAAGATTGTAGGAGGGGTCGTTTCTACAAAGTTGAATGCTAGGCCAGTTTACGTTAGTGTTGGACATAAAGTTTCTCTGGAGACCGCCATAAAAATTGTTTTGGAATGCTCGAGAAAACATCGGATCCCGGAACCCATACGTGAGGCGCACATGATAGCTGAAAAGATTAAAAGGGAATATGTATCGAAATAAATAAGCTGTAGGTTTAGCCTCTCTAGGTGATGAAATGCTGAATCCTAGACTTAAAAAGGTCGTGAGTAAGATTAAGGATAAGTCTCTGCGAAGAATGACGCTTAAACTTATAAGCGACCTATCCGTCACTATAGAGGGTAAGCTCTACATGGGCTTACCATTAGAAGAGTCCCCGGCGAGCAAATATCACCATCACAGTTATCCTGGGGGATTACTGGAGCATACGCTCTCAACCATTAATGTTGCCATGGCACTCTGCGACTCAGCTGAGAAAATTTATGGTGGCAGAGTAAACAGGGATTTAGTTATAAGCGGGATTATCCTACATGACTTATTTAAGGCTCTAACATACGATAGAAGGGAAAATGGAACTTACAGAAACTCGCTTTTGGGGGAACGCTTAGATCATTTAACGTTAGCGGCTTCCGAGCTAATTAGAAGAGGTTTTCCAGCGGATTTAATCCACATTATAGTTGCGAGCCATGGAGAGTCCGGACCAGCATCCCCAAAAACTATTGAAGCCCTAATCTGCCACGTCGCAGATGAAGCGGATTCAAAAATGAACTTTGAGATCCTTAATGCGGCCAGATATCTAGTTAGGGAGGCAACAGGCGAATCATGGGATAAAATGGATTCAAAAACAGCCTTTAAAATCTTAATGCTTAAAGCTGAAGGTGGATGGGAGGGCCTAAAAAAGTGCATTGAATCTATAAAAACCAAAAAGTAGGTAGATTGCTTTATCCCACGAATTAGTTGGCTGCGAGCCATGCCCTACTTTTAGCTATTTCTAACCCATAAAAGGCTGTTATAAACAAATTTGCCATGAGAAAGATGCAAGCAAAACTCAGAAATGAATTTATGCCGAGCAAAAAAGTATTTTCAAGATGCCATACTAGAACTCGAAATGCAACATAAACTGAAATCAGACTGGAAATAGCATGCACTATTAGAATGAGACTACCTAATCTGCGAGCTCTCCTCGCGAAGGCATCAAGTAAAACAGCTATTCTCGGTGAAACATCATATATATCGTCTATTATAAGGGCAGCTCCCCAATAGAGCAATAAAATTATATAAGTTTGACCCTCCCAAACCCAAAGTTGCATTACTAAAAGCAACATGACTGAAGTAAAGTACAGAAGTATAAGCATAAAACCATAAACATAATGATGGAAGAGAACTCTTCTAATTTCTATTCTGCCCAATGTTTTAGCCGGAGACAAATTTAGAAGCGATGTTAAAGCAACGAAAACAAATAACAATTTACTTACAAAGCAGGTTTCATGGAATTGAATTGGCATATTTAAACACGAACCCCATAAAATACCTAATGTCGATATCAAACTTGCTATAGAGCTGGATATCAACATTAAGCCAAGCATTTTTCTACCTATAGCAGATAATGCTTTCTTGAACATTAAAGGAAAAAGCAGAGTGCAGGGTTAATTTAAGGCTTACTGAACTTTCGGCTTACTTTCAAGATTTATGGTTTTAACCGTAAGCCGCTCTACATCTAAAATCATCATCGTTGCTTGACCAGTTAAGTATCCGCAGGCTTCGCCCGGATTTATAGCTAATGTTTTTCCCACAGTAGAGGTTTCAGCCTTGTGAGTGTGCCCGTAAATAACAATATCATAGTAGTTTGCGTTAATGAGAGACCTAAGCAAAGTCTCCTCTTCACCGTGTATAAGCGCGACCCTTAGGTTATTAAGGGTTATTTCTGCAAATTTTCCATAAATTTGAGCCCCTATCTCATCAGATCTTTTTCTTAGAAGATTGTGATCGCCATCGTTATTTCCGAAAACTCCTATTAATTTAGCCTTCAAAGGTTTAAATCTTAAAAGCGCAAATGGCGCAACATAGTCTCCGGCGTGAAGTGCCAAATCAACCCCCTCCTCATTTAACATTTCCACAGCCTTATCAATAGCAGGAAGCCTATCATGGGTATCAGCAATAATTCCCACCTTCTTAGCAATATACATGGTAACCCACCTGTTTACGTACTCACAAAAGAAGATAGATCATTTAAGATATAGAGTTTTTCAATCAAAGGGCTTGTAGAAAACCTAACCGGAAAATGTTCTACTTCCTCTTCCTATTCTCTCTCATCAGTCTTTCTATCAGGGGGATGTCCTCTCTCCGCTGTTCTCTGCTTCCATACCTCTTTATCCATTCTACGTGTTTTCTCCAGTCTCCGCGAAAGAATACTTCGTTGAACATCCTCGCCATGCCTTCAGCTGTTTCAAGATCCACATCTAACTCCTCCAATTTTTTAACATCCATACCATCAATCAAAATGCTGAGTCCCTCAATATCTTTCGGAGTCTTCCTCAATCCCTTCAGAGCTTCTTTAAATGTCGCCTTCATAACCTCATCACCGTGTTTCCTCCTTATGTGCCTCTCCACGCCCCCTCAGTCCCAAACTCACAACCGCACATCTTACAACGAAACCTCAAGCCTCCACCATCCTCCTTCCTCCTCTCGAAGAGCACGCCCTCTGCCTTAATCTTAACAATTCTTTTCAAAAGATCTATGAAATCATTTCTCCACAACAACACCCTACGCTTTGTGGTTGTTTTTTCTTTATGAACTCATCTCAAAACTATTTAAGTCTTTTTTGACCATGTTTTGGTATGGAGTTTCTTGAGTTTTCTGATGGTGAGTGAGAGTTCATTAGTCCTTTGCTGCCTCCTAAGGCTAGGGTTGGTAGGCTCTGGGGCTGATGATAGGAGGACGATAAACGGCATTCTGTACGTGCTTGTTACTGGATGCCGATATGCCCGCTAAGTACGGCTCATATAAGGCTGCTTGGAGGAGGCTTAAGCGCTGGCAGGGGGAGGGCGTATGGGATAGTATATTCAGGGCCTTAGCATCTGTGAGGGAGCATGGTAGGGTATGCGTTGATAGCTCGACTGTGGAGGCTAAAAAGGGTGAGAAATGATAGGCTATGATGGCTTCAAGCATAGGAAGGGCTCAAAGATACATGCATGCGTGGATGAAGGCTCCATGCCTCTAAGCATAGCTTTTGGTGCTGGAGATGAGCATGATTCGAAGCGGTTCGATGAGCTATTGGATGGCTTAGGGGAGGCTCCGAAAGAGCTTTATGCTGATACGGATGGCTCAAAAGCTTTAGAAGAATAACCATAAGGTATGAGAGGCTGGCGGCAACATACAAAGCCCTAATAACAATAGCATGCATAACAATACATTTAAGATATGGAATTTAGAGATGAGTTCGTTTAAGAAGCCCCATCTCGAAGGTGGCAACCTTACTCTTGATCTTTGTCGTCCCACCAGCGAACTTTCCAATAATAGATTTTTCCGCTTTCCAGCGTT
>CALKGV010000053.1 GCA_938091805.1 uncultured archaeon
CATATCAAGACGAAGAACTCTAAAGATTCAATAAGGACATTAAGTCTATAAATTAGAATAAATCAGGGAATAGTTTGTGGATGATGTTGATTTATTAGGTGGCTACATTACCTCTCTCTGTGGAGGCAAAAATTTAACTTAACGTGTAATACTCTATATGCTATCTGCTAACTCTATGGGAGGATTGATGAGCAGTGTGCCGCCTTTTCGGTATACTATCAGTTAAACCATCTAATGCCTTAAAATATCTTATAAGTGATCCATGCTCACTTTATGCTCAAAGCAAGGCTGATCCGAGAAGGCCGCAAGGCGACGGTTGGGGCGTCGGCTTCTACATTAACGGTTCATTAAAGACGGTAAAAAGCGAAAAGCCAGTTTTCGAGGAGTATGAAAGGTTTAGGTTCATTGTGAATAGTATCAGCTCAAACGTGATAATTGCGCATGTAAGGAAGGCGAGCAACCCGAGGGGCTTGCCGAAGGAAAAACTTCTCTCAATTGAGAATTCTCAGCCATTCAGCTATAAAAATTACGTCTTTGCACATAATGGATTAATAAACTTGCCGGATGAAATGGCGAATCTTCTTGGCGATTGGCAACCTAACATAAAGGGTTTAAATGATAGCGAAGTTTACTTTTGGTACATAATGAAAGAGATCTCTAATGGAAGAAATATTTCAGAGGCATTAAGGAACTTTCAGAGGGATCTACATAGAGTCTGGCTGGAGAACCAGGATAAATACCCTGATAAAGATAGGCCCTTCATAGGCTTAAATATCATATTTAGCGATGGTGAAAAACTTTATGCGTATTGCAAGTATGATGAGGAAAGGGATGGGCGGGCAGCATCCCTATGTTATAGCGACCAACCAGCAATGCAGATGTCATACATTTACAGCCCCGAAAAACTAGTGGTATTATCGGAAAAAACAAATCTTGAGGAAAATTGGCAACCGCTTATGAGCGGGCATCTTATAATTGGACAAGTAGTTGACGAAAAAGTAAGGATCAACGTGCAGAAAATTTAAATTTATCACGTTCCAGATTGAAAACGAGGCTAAAAGACGTGCGTTCGGCTGCGAAGTAAAATCCACGAGGAGCTTCAAAAGGGGGTCATACTATGAAAAATCTCGGAAGACTGGGTCTCAACATGTAGGATTGGCGGTTTACAGATCCCTAAGCATTAACCTAGTGGTCTTTAATGCTCCTGTGAGGAGGAGTTTTGAATGGCGGGCGAATGTAGAAGATGCAAGAAAAAGGAGGCTGAGGTTTACTTACCGCATTCTAATTTAAATCTCTGTTCTGACTGCTTCCTAATTTTAACTGAGAGAAGAGTTAAGCACACTGTTAATGCGTACAAAATGCTCTCTAGAAATGATCGGGTCGGCGTTGCAGTATCTGGTGGAAAAGACAGTTCAACCCTAGCGTACATTTTAAGCAGTTTATTCGACAAGGTTGACATTTCTTTGATATATATTGATTTAGGCATACCCAACTATTCGGAGCATTGTCTAAATAAGGTCAATGATCTTGCAAAAATACTTGATAAGGAGCTCATAATCTATAGTGTGGAGAAGGAACTAGGCCTTAAAATAGGCGATTTTAAATCCACAATTTATGGCAGAAAAATCTGTTCAGCGTGTGGAACAATAAAGCGCTACCTATTTAATAAAATAGCTTACGATTTGGGGCTGACTAAGATTGCTACGGGGCACAATCTTAATGACATTGTTGAAGTTCTCTTCAACTTTTATTTAGAGGGAAATGTCGAATCTCTTTTGAGAATGAAGCCATTCTTACCAAGCATCCATCCAAAGTTTGTGCCGAAAATTAAGCCTTTAATAGGCTTGACGGATATGGAGTGCTTATTATATGCTCAATATAGAAACCTGCCGATTAGAACTATTGACTGTCAATTCTCTAGGGGCTCAAGGATGCTGAGGAGGAAGGAATTGTTGAATATAATAACTGAGAGAATGCCCACATTTATGCACTCATTCATGCAGTCGCATTTTAAAAGGATACTGCCTACACTTGAAGCCGCATTTAAAGATCGGGAGATTAAACTCTATGAATGCTCTGTCTGTGGGATGCCAACTTCTATAAAAGGCGCATCATGCCACTTCTGTAAACTTATCAGTACGCTTAAGAAAGGCGCCCATGATGATTCATCTTAAATGCGGATCATTTTTTCAGCCTATTATGGAAGCATGTTTCCTCGCCTAAGTGGCATGCCGGCCCACTCTGCTTCACAATGAAAAGCAGCGCATCATGATCGCAGTCTACAAGAATATCTAAAATCTCTTGGACATTCCCGGATTTTTCACCCTTCTTCATAACTCTGCCATGGGAGCGCCTAAAATAGTGAGCATATCCAGTCTCCATAGTCTTCTCTAAAGCCTCCCTATTCACGTAGGCTAACGTTAAAACCCTTCCGGCACCATCCTGCACAACAACAGGTAATATCCCACCGTACTTCTCAAAATCCAATTCTCCTACGCTTAAAATTCTTTGGTTTTTCAAAGCCTAACAGGCATCCCCCTTTCATGTAGAAAATGCTTAATCACCGATATGGGGTATTTGCTGTAGTGGAATACTGAAGCAGCTAGCGCAGCATCAGCCTTGCCGAACGTGAAGGCTTCAAGGAAATGTTCAGGTCTACCCGCTCCGCCGCTTGCTATGACCGGTATATTAACGCGCTCAGCAACGCTTCTGGTTAATTCAATATCGTATCCATTCTCTGTTCCATCCCTATCCATGGACGTTAGGAGTATCTCGCCAGCGCCAAGCTCGGCGCCTTCAGCAGCCCATTTAAGAGCATCCATGCCGGTTGGCTTACGCCCGCCATAAGTATGGACTTCAAACCAGCACGGTCCCTCAGCGGTTTCCACAACAATTTTGTTTGTTGCGTGCTCATATCTTCTCTTTGCATCTATAGCTAGGACAACGCATTGAGAACCGAAGTTTTCAGCGAGCTCCCTGATCAAAACTGGTTTTTCAACAGCGGCAGTGTTAACTGAAACCTTGTCGGCGCCGTTGCAGAGAACTAAACGTGCATCTTCAACGCTTCTTATTCCGCCTCCAACCGTGAAGGGTATGTTTATTTCAGCCGCAACCGATCTCACAACATCTTTAAGTATGCTTCTTTTCTCTGGAGAGGCAGTTATGTCCAAGAAAACGAGTTCATCAGCGCCTTCCTCGCTGTAGCGTCTTGCAAGCTCAGCCGGGTCTCCAGCATCCCTTAAATTAACAAAGTTTATTCCCTTAACAACCCTTCCATGGTTCACATCTAAACATGGCATTATTCTTTTAGCTAAAACCATGTTTCTCTCATCTCTCCTATTAAATGGCTACTTTTAAAGCTTCTCTAAGGCTAAATAAGCCTTCATAGAGCGCTCTGCCTACAATGACACCGTAGACGCCGAGCCCCTTTAAGGTTACTATGTCATCGAGGCTTCTTATTCCGCCGGAAGCTATCACGTTAACGCCTAAATTCAAAACCTTAAGTAGGCTCCTCACATCTGTCCCACCCATCATTCCATCATGCTGAGTTGATGTCACAAGGAAGAACTTAATTCCAATAGATGAGAATCTTCGGGCTGCTTCTTCAAGCATCATGCCTGTTCGAGTTTTCCAACCATCGACAACTACTTCGCCATTTAAATGATCTAGAGCTATGATAACTCTATTAGATCCAAATTTTCTTAAAAGAGATTTAATAGCTTCCAAGTTTCTGAACGCAAGCGAACCTAGGATTACTTTTTCGGCGCCGGCCTCAATTAATTGGCAAGCGTGCTCCATATTTTTAATTCCCCCTCCAACCTGAAATGGGATATCAACGGACTGAATTATCCTATTTATCAATTCTGTGTTTTCTCCTACTCCAAGCGCTGCATCTAAATCTACAATATGTATTGCCGGCGCGCCTTCGGATTTCCATCTCTTGGCGATTAGTAATGGATCACCTAAGAACTCGTAGGATTTCACTGAATTTGGGCTGCCCCTCAATAATCTAACAACTTTGCCGCCCATTATATCAATTGCGGGAATCACGTACAACAACATTCACCCTTAACGCTTAACTATCCTAACAAAATTTTTAATTATTTGTTCACCGGCTTTACCTGATTTCTCAGGATGAAATTGAACCCCCAAAATATTGCCTCTAATCACTATGGAGGGAAATTTTACACCATACTCGGTTTCAGCGGCAACCATGGATGTGTCCTCCGGAACCGCGTAGTAGCTGTGAGCGAAATAAAAATGATCTTTTTCGCCTATTCCATCTAGGAAATCTGAAGGCTTAATTATTTTAAGGGTGTTCCAGCCCATATGGGGAGCCTTAACGCTCCCAGGTAATTTAATAACCTTACCGCTTAATAGCCCTAACCCAAAAAGCCCCGGGCTTTCCTCGCTTTCTCGAAATAACAGTTGCATACCTAGGCATATGCTGAAGGTTACAACGCCGCTTTTAACAAAATCCGCCAACTCGCCCTTAATCTTCAGTAAATTTTCAGTCCCGGCCTTAAAGCTGCCGACTCCTGGAAGTATAAGTGCGTCAAAATTTGCAGAGTTTCGAATTTCTGAACTTATCTCAGCGTTTAAGTCAGCTTTTTCCAAGGCATGCCTTATGCTGAAAAGGTTCCCAACCCCATAATCTAGTATTACAGCTTTTAAGGTCACCTTCTATAGTGCCCCCTTAGAGCTGGGTACATTCATCCTCTCCGGATCCGTTGAGATAGCTTGTCTTAGAGATAGAGCTAGGGCTTTAAAGGCTGCTTCAACTTTGTGGTGATCGTTTAATCCATATTGAACCCATATATGTATGTTTGCACGTAAAGAGGTAGCTAAGGTTTCGAAGAAATGATATATGTCCTCGCAGGGCATGTTTTCAATACGCTTACCTTCAAGCTTCAAGTCGATCTTTGGATATGGCCTGTTTGAGAGATCCACCGCTGCAAATGCCAGTGAGCAGTCCATCGGGACGATTGCATATCCGAACCTTCTTATACCCGTCGAGTCCCCAAGGGCCTTCCTTATTGCTTCACCTAGACATATAGCTACGTCCTCAACAACATGGTGGCCTAAGTCGCCAGATGCCCTGGCAAATATGTCAATCAGGCTGTGGGTGGCAAGAGAGCTGAGCATATGATCTAGGAATAATACCCCCGTGTGGACATCTGCTGAGCCAGTCGCATAGAGTTTCACTTTAACCTTGATATTGGTTTCAAACGTTTTTCTTGATATTTCAGCTTCCTTCAAATTCTCCTCCCCTAATAAATTCTATTGCATCTGGTATATTATTAACTGAAGGCAAAATAAGATCGCACCCATAATTGATGAATTCTCTCACCAAGTCTTCTTTCACGCTTGAATATTCATAGACCCCGGCGGATAAAAATCTTGGGTCAGTCCTTGCAGCCTCATTAACCATCATTACATCTTCCATTGAGTCACCAACATAGAGCGCGAGATTGAATGGCTCTAAGCCGCTGGCGGATTTAAGTAGTGAAAATGGGCTTGGCTTCTTAAGGTTGACTTTTATTTTTCTTTCTAGATATTCACCTTCAGCCTTCTCAACGTCGTCAAGGAAAACCGTAGCTTCTGGATTAAACCATTCTAATAGGTCGCTTAGGATGCGGCGAGCAGGTTTAAGCCTACTTCCTGAGGCTATTCCAAATCTGGTTCCGCCCAAAATTGAGGAGAGACGTCTTAAAGAATCATGGTTAACAATAGGCTTCCCATTCTCGACCATTCCTCTGCCGCTGTAAAATATTGGTTCAGCGCCATAGGTTTCCTTAAAAAGCGCAGGTCCGCAGAATATTTCCTCAAAAACCGTTGCAAGGATGCTTTCACCAACTTTTTCAGAGCCGTGAAGAAAAGCCTTTAGCAGACTATAGAATTCTTTCGAGATTTTCCCTGAGCTTAATATGGCTTTATCAACAGAGGATGCGCCGTTTACATCCAAGAGATTTGTGAAATCCTCAAGTTTAATCGCTGCTTTCTTTAGAAAGCTCCTTAAATCTAATTTATCCGCGCTGAGTCCCTCCTTGACCATTAGCAAGCGCTTCAATAAGTTTTTCTCACAGATAGACAGCCTCATCAATTTCTCAAGTTTCTCACGCACTTCTTTAGGCATCTCACATAGCAGGAACATCGTTATGCCGTACACTATATTCCAATCATTGTTGAAGCCACCGCTTCTTCTAAAAAGAAAAATGGTTTTATCCGACACTAGATTCTCGGGCATGATGCAGCCTGTCATATTCTCAAAAATGTATGATGCTGCCTTCGCAATAGCTCTATCGTAAGATTCCCTTATGTCAATAAGCACTCCGTCGCAGTCAAATATGACCGCGTCAACCATTCCAAGATGCCTCGCTTTATCTTCTCTAATATACGCGGTTCCAGACTTCATGTTCAACGTAATATATTTTTTAGGCGTCGTCTTCATCTAGAACCTCCTCTAATTCTTTTATAAAACGTTTCATTATCTGGGCTGGAGCAACGGTAACTCTTAGGCAATTCCTGAACTTTAGAACTTGCCCAATATCCCTGACTATGATTCCCCTCTCTAGAAGCGCCCTGTAAACTACTGATGAATCAATGTTTACAGTTCGGAATAGCACAAAATTTGTTTCAGAGGGAAAGGCCACGATTCCCCCAATCCCGTTAAGCGCATCGATAAGCCTGGATCTTTCAGCCCTAAGCTCGAATATCTTACTTTCTATGAATTTAAAATTTTCCTCCAAGAGTTTTGTAGCAACTCTTAAGGCTGTGAGGGAAACGGGGTATGGCATCTGAAACTTTTCATTTATTATCTTGGCTAGATCTTGGTTTGCAACAGCATATCCAACTCTTAACCCAGCTAAGCCGAAAACCTTCGAGAATGTTCTAAAAACTATTAGGTTTTCAAGATCCCTAGATTGATCCAGAACTGTTGCGCCAGCGAAGTCAGCGTATGCCTCATCAACGACGACAAGGCCGTCGAAATTCTCGGCTATACTCAATACGTCTTTATAGCTAAATTGGTTTGCAGTTGGATTATTAGGGGAGCAAAGGAAGATAACCCTAGTGTTCGGCGTTACTGAGGAAAGAAGGGCTTCTACATCAAGGGAAAAATCATCCTTTAATGGCACGCTCTTATATTCTGCGCCCTGTATTTTCACGCTTCGCTCGTAAACTACGAATGTTGGAGTTATTGATAGGGCTTCGTCTCCTCTTCTTAGAAACATTCTGGAAACCAGGTCGATAATTTGGTCGCTTCCGGTGCCTATGACTATTTCCTCAGGTGAGACGCTCAAATGCTTACTTAAGGCATCCTTTAAATCCTTAACCTCGTCTCTAGGATAGATTCTTGGGTCAATTTCATCGATAACCTGCCTTAAAATGTTTCTTAGAAAATCCAGCGGTATGAAAAGGTTTTCGTTGGAATTTAGTTTTAGGATTTCGGAATCTTTCATGCTGATCCTTGAAGCTAAGCCTCTGGCAGTCTCGCCTACATCGTATTTACTTAAATTTTCAGCATCCGCGATTACTTCTCTAATTATTCTTTTTTTCCCCAAATTCAACTTTTAATCTCTCCTCTATAGCTAATGCGTGATTAAGCAGCCCCTCGCCCTCAGCCAGGACCTTAGCGGTAAGCGATAATTTTTCTAAAGAATCGCTTGAGCACTCGGCAATATTCATGAACCTGACGAAATTTAGGGCTGATAAGCCGGAGTAAACTTGCCCAAATCCGTTCGTTGGGAGAACATGGCTTGTTCCTAGGCAGTAATCGCTCAGGGAGGTTGGCGTGTAATTGCCCAATAGCACAAGCCCAGCCGAATGTATCCTCTCTGAGAGATCATAGGCGTTTTCGGCCATTATCTCAAGGTGTTCAGGTGCAAAGGCATTTATTAGCTCTATGGCTTCATTGATGCTTTCAGATACCACTATAAACCCGTTTCTTTCTAAAGACCGTGAAACTACCTCTCTGTTCGGCGCGCCCTCAACTAAACGCTTAAGTTCCTCAGCAACCATGTTGGCAACATGCAAGGATGTTGTTACAAGCATTGAAATGCTATCAACCCCATGCTCAGCCTGAGAGAGCATATCTCTGGCAATTAAACGCGGATCAGATTTCTCATCAGCCAGAATTGCTATCTCGCTTGGTCCAGCTGGAAAATCAATAGGCACGTCACGTGAAATTATGTTTTTAGCCGCTAAAACATACTGATTTCCTGGACCCACAATTTTCACAACGGGTTTTATAGTCTCAGTTCCATACGCCATGGCTGCCACAGCCTGTATGCCGCCGACCCTATAAATCTCGTCTGCGCCGCATAAGTCCGCTGCCGCTAGGGTTAACGGATTAATTTCGCCATCCTTCCTAGGCGGAGAGCAAATGACAACTCTGGGAACCCCCGCAACCTTCGCTGGCACCACGGTCATGATGACGGTACTTGGGTAGGCAGCTCCACCACCAGGTATGTAGCATCCAACGCTCGCAATTGGGCGGTAGACTCTTCGGATCCTTAAGCCGCCGCCTTCATATTCAAATGAGGAATGCGCTAGAATCTGCTTTTCGAAATCCTCAATTCTAACCTTTGCGGCCTTAATGGCTGATATCTGTTCTTCGCCCACTTTTCCATAAGCCTCCTTAATTTCTTCTTGACTGACTCTTAGGCGCTCAGTGGTCAATTTGACTCTATCAAATTTTTCCGTCAGCTCTAGTAGGGCTAGGTCGCCTCTCCTTTTAACATCCTCAATTATTAACTCAGCATATTTCAGCAGCCCTAAATCTAGGCCTCTCCTCAGTGGCCATCTGTCCTTCAGAAGTGCCTCGCGCGCCTCACTTGATCTCACAATTTTTATCAGCATCTCTCTGAGTCACCGCCCTTTTCGTTGGAAGTTATCTCTTCTAATGGCAGAACTTGCCTAGGCTCATAGACAACTAATCCTTGAGCGAGCCTTCTTAGAGCTGGAAGAATCTCTAGGAACCTATCCTTGTCTATCACCGTGTTCACTGAATACCAATTTTCATCTGATAGAGGTGCAATAGTCGGCTTCTTAAGCGCCGGCAGCCTCTCCAATAGCTTCGGTAGATTTTCTCTATGCACATTTACGAATATATGCAGCTTCTTCCTGCCGTCAACAACGCCCTTAAGAAGAGTTAATACATCATATATCTTCTCACGCTTCATTGGATCCTTAAGGGAGTTTCTATTGGCTATGAGCACCGCTGTTGACTTCATTATGACTTCAATCGGCTTAAGTTCATTTTGCTCCAATGTCTCACCAGTTTCAGCAACATCAATTATGGCGTCCGCATTCTCAGGAGGCTTAGCCTCGGTTGCGCCGAAGGATAGATAGACTGTAACTTGATTATTCTCGCCTCTTCTCCACCATGGCGTGATCAGCAAGGGTTCTTTTTCACCGTAGAGCCGCCTATACGTTTCATTGTCCTTTAGGAATTCGGCTGAAAGGTTAAGGTACTCGGTGGATATTCTGAGCGCTTTTCCCTCGCTGTGAAAAACCTCTAGGAGGCTTGAGAGATTATTTATGTTCGTCCATGCTTTCGGCACCGCCAGCACAAGATTAACCCTAGCATACTCGAGGTCCAGCAGGACCTTGACATCAGCGCAGGTTTCACGCAGCCAATCAAGCCCGGTTATGCCTAAGTCATGAAGCCCCTCGCTGACAAATAATGGGATCTCCTGAGGTCTAAGAACCTTCAATTCTATCCCTGGATCATTTATCAATGGCCTGTATGTGCGCTCTCCGCCGGAAATAACGTAGCCGGCCCGCTCCAATACTTGAAATGTTCCCTCAGCCAGATGTCCCTTCGGTATAGCTAAACTAATCTTACTCATACATTCTCACATTTATTTAGTATTTTCAGATTTAACCATGAAAGGTGGGGAGATGCAAAGGGGATGTGAAAATTGAGAAAATAAATAATTAGCCTAACTAAAGATGATAAATTAAGCATAATCATTAATGATGCTGAAAGGAGGAAGAGGGTCTCATTAATGAACACAACCGCCTCTTATGAACGCAATCCCCCAATTCCATACACCACTCAAAAATAGGCTGCATAATGGAAATATAAATCTTTCTGTAATTAAGAGTTTGGCGCAAAATGATAGTAAGGTTTATTTTGGTTGAAAGGTTCAGTTTCATATATAAAATGGGGAAAGAAACGTTTTAATTGGGCTTTTAAAAAAAAGAGCGCAAAAAAGGCTTAACATCAACAATAACATTTGCTAATAAAAAGATTTGAAATTGAAATAATAGTTGCGACCGAGATTGTTGTAGCAAGGTATTTTTCCATGCAGCATCCGTTTGTTTCTAAAAAACTAAAACACAAATTTTCCATTCAATTATCCTATGCATACTATAAAAGGCGAATCTAACACTTATAAGACTGTATAGAAGATATTTTTCCGATCAGTATCCAAGTGTAGAGCGATGGGAAAGTGAAGGTTAGAATTTGCGTCCCCATACCGGCCAGTAGCGTTCCAGATGCGTTTAATATGTTAAGCAGGGCTGAGAATGCTGAAGCAGACTTAATTGAAATACGCCTAGACTATGCGGGCTTAGATGCTTCTGAGATAATAAAAATGTCTAGGGATATTGCTAAACAATGTTCAACGCCCCTAATAGCGACTAATAGGCAGGTTAGTCAAGGCGGCAGATGCCGCTTAAGTGAGGAGGAGCGAATAAAAACACTCATTGAAGCTGCTAAGGCCGGCTTTACATATGTGGATCTTGATTTGACAACCCGCAATTTAAGCGACGTTGTTAAGGCTGTTAGGGATTTCGGTGCCAAAGTGATTATTTCATTTCACAACTTCAATTTTACACCGCCAATTAGTGAGATGGAAAGAATCGCTGGGGGGCAGGTTGAGGCTGGAGCCGATATATGCAAGATTGTTACGATGGCGAGCAGCATCTCCGACAGCATAAATTGCCTTTTGTTCACACATAAAATGGGTGTAAGCATGAAGATTGTTTGCTTCGCCATGGGTGAATATGGTTTACTCTCAAGAATCCTTTCACCGCTTTTCGGAGCTCCCTTTACATATGCATCCTTAGAAGAGGGCTTTGAAACTGCACCGGGGCAAATATCAATCGGGGATTTGAGGGAGATTTATAGGAGGCTTGGTGTTCAGCTATGAATGTCTCTGGGAAAACTAAGGTATGCGCTTTAATTGGGGATCCTGTTGAGCACTCGCTTAGCCCCGTGATCCAAAACTCTGCGTTTAAACATTTAGGCTTAGATTATGTTTATGTGGCATTCAATGTTAAGGCGAACAGCCTTAAAGATGCCGTTTATGGGATTAGAGCGCTTGGCATACATGGACTTAATGTAACTATGCCTCATAAGATTGCCATAATTAAATACCTAGATGGCTTAGATGAGACGGCGAGCAGGGTGGGATCAGTAAATACGATTCTGAATAGCGATGGAAGACTTGTTGGCTACACAACAGATGGCGTAGGTGCTCTTAATGCCCTAAAGCACGCTGGTGTCGATCCATCAGGTGAAAAGGTTGTGATCTTAGGGGCTGGCGGCTCCTCCAGGGCAGTAGCGTTCACACTGGCTGAAATCGCATCGGAGCTTGTAATATTTAACAGAACTTTTGACAGGGCTAAGGATCTGAAAAATGCTTTATGCAGGTTTTTAGGCGACGAATTAAGAATTAAGGCGGCGCCGCTTACGGATGAGCATTTAAAGAAAGAGCTTGAAGATGCTGATATACTAATTAACGCTACATCCGTCGGTATGAAACCTAATAGTGATGATACGCCGGTTAAGCAAGATTATCTTAGAAAAGATCTAGTAGTCTTTGATTTAGTTTATGAGCCGCTTGAGACAAGGCTTCTTAGGGAGGCAAGATTAGCGGGTGCTAAAGTAATTAATGGTTTATCAATGCTGATCCATCAAGGGGCAGTTTCATTCAAAATATGGACTGGGATGAAGGCTCCTGTTGAGATCATGATGGATGCGGCTTTGAAAAAGATAAAGCAATCGGAAAGTTCAGCGTCCAATAATGGAAAGGGGGATGCAGCCTTTTGATCGGAAGATCCGTTGCCTACGGCGCAGTCACAATTATTAACGCCATATCGTGCGGATTAGGCGCGGCATTAAGCGTGGGTTTAAAAACTGAGGCAAGGGTTAAACTTACCAGCGAACCAGGAAATATTGAGGGCAAGATACTTTCCGACCCTTCCGAGAGCCCCATATTAATTAACAAGGTTATTAGGCGCGTCCTAAAACATTTCCATCTTGAAGATCAATATGGAGCATACGTTGAAACCCAATCTGACATACCGATAGCTCGCGGTTTAAAGAGCAGCAGCGCTGCAGCCAACGCCATAACGCTTGCAGCTGTATCTGCCTTAGGTGAGAAAGTTGACGACTTATCCTTGATTAATATTGGGGTTGACGCATCCTTAGAGGCTGGAGTAACAGTAACCGGAGCCTTTGATGATGCATGTGCATCATATTTTGGAAGCATAGTTGTAACCGACAATTACGGGAGGAAAATCCTAAAAAGATTCCAGCCAGAAGGCGACTACGCTATTCTAATTCATGTTCCGCCAAAAAAGGCTTACACATCAAAATTAGATGTTAAAAGGATGAAAATGATAGCTGATGAGGTTAAGGCCTTACATAGATTGGCTCTTGAAGGCGATTACTGGTCAGCCATGACCCTTAATGGTTTATTATATTCGGCGGTTCTAGGTTACGACATTAATATCGCGCTTGACGCCCTAGCTGAAGGAGCTGTAGCAGCGGGCTTATCAGGTAAGGGCCCCGCGGTTGCATCAGTCGTTCCAAGGGAGAACATTGACCGCGTGCGGGATGTATGGAGCAAATACGAAGGTGAAATAATTGAGACATGCATTAATCGTGAGAAAGCACATATTCTATAGATGATTATACAGCGTGTGGTGACGCATAAGTTGACTGATTTAATAATTAAAGGCGGCGTCAATCTTTATGGAAGCGTTGTAGCTCCACCCTCAAAGGCTCATACCCACAGGGCCATCATAGCCTCATCTCTATCTGAAGGTTGCTCCGAGGTGAGGAATGCGCTTATCTGCGACGATACGTTGGCGACGATTAATGCTTGCGTGAGGCTTGGTGCCGAAATAAAATATGTGGCTGACGGAACATTTAGAATTCTCGGCTCGCCTAAGCCGGAAACGCCTGTTGATGTGATAAATTGTGGCGGTTCAGGATCAACAATCCGTTTCATTACACCGATATGCGCTCTGGCCGACGGCATCTCAATTTTAACCGGCGATGAGAGCTTGAGAAAGAGACCGATGGGGCCGCTGCTAAATGCTTTAGAGCAGATCGGCGTAAGATGCTATTCAGCGCGCATGAACGGCAATCCGCCAATAATCGTCTTCGGCGGCGGAATAAGAGGTGGGAAAGCCCATATAAGAGGCGATGTAAGCTCACAGTTCATTTCAGGTCTACTCTTCGCCGCGCCAATGGCTCAGCATGACACAACTATAATTTTATCAACACCGCTGGAGTCTAAACCTTACGTTGAGATAACGCTTGACACTCTTAGAAGGCACAATGTTTCGGTTGAAACGGATTTCAACGTTTTCCACGTGCCCTCGGGGCAAAAGTATAAGCCCTATGATCACTTCATTGAAGGCGATTATTCTTCAGCAGCCTTTATACTCGCTGCCGCGGCAATAACGGGCTCCCATATAAGAATTGAGAATCTTCTAAGGGGCACTCTTCAAGGGGATCGCCTCATAATTGATGTGCTCCGAAGCATCGGGGTTCATATTGATGTTGGAGAAAACTATGTTGAGGTTAAGGGTTCCGATGAGCATCTAAGAAGTTTAGATGTAGATACGATAGATAACCCGGATTTAGTTCCAGTATGCGCTGTGCTTGCATCTGTTGCCAGCGGGAGATCAATCATTAGGGGTATTGGAAGACTTCGGTTTAAGGAGTCGGATAGGATTAAAGCCTTATTCAGCGAGCTATCAAAGATGGGCGTGAAGATGAATGTTGCCGGCGGCAACATGGAAATCTATGGTGTAGATGAACTACATGGAGCTGAAATATATCCTCATGGGGATCATAGAATAGCAATGGCATGCGCTGTTGCCGCCTTAAAAGCCAGCGGTGAAACAGTTATTCGAAATATTGAATGTATAAATAAGTCCTATCCAAATTTTATTAGAGACATAAATCTTTTAGGGGCGGAAACTTTTGAACGGTAACTCGATAGGTAAAGCATTTATCCTTACATGTTTCGGGGAGAGCCATGGAGCATGCATAGGCGCTGTGATAGATGGGTGTCCAGCCGGCCTGCCGCTTAGGGAGGAAGATGTCCAGGCTGATCTAGATAGGAGGAAGCCTGGCTTAACCGTAGTAAGCACCCCTAGACTTGAGGAGGATAGGGTTGAAATAATTTCAGGCGTTTATAAGGGTTATACGACCGGGGCGCCGATATGCATGATTATTAGGAATGAAGATGTTGACTCGGCGCCCTATGAGATTGTAAATATTAAGCCTCGACCTGGACATGCAGATTACACGGCGAAGGTAAAATATGGCGGGTATAGTGATCCGAGGGGTGGGGGAAGGTTTTCAGGTAGAATTACAGCTGCCTATGTTATGGCTGGAGCTGTCGCCAAGAAGATCCTTAGGCTCATAGGAATTGAGGTTTTAGCCCATACGGTTCAGATCGGAAGAGTCAGGGTGGAGGGAGAAGTTTCCTATGATGATATGCGCCGGAATGTATACGCAAATCCAGTCCGCTGCGCTCTTCCAAACGTAGCTGAGAGAATGGTTGAGGAGATATTTAAGGCTTCTAGGGAGGGAGACAGCGTTGGAGGTATGATTGAGGCTGTAGCGCTGAACGTTCCGGCTGGTTTAGGCGAGCCAATATTTGACTCACTCGACTCGGATATAGCGAAAATGCTGTTCAATATTCCGGCTGTTAAGGGCGTTGAGTTTGGAGCGGGCTTCCAAATAGCCTCGATGAGAGGTTCCGAAGCCAATGACCAGTACGCTGTGAGAGATGGGAAAATTATTACGCTGACAAATAGCGCTGGCGGGGTGCTGGGCGGGATCTCAAACGGCATGCCGATAGTTGTTAAAGTCGCGTTTAAACCAGCACCCTCAATATCCAAGAGGCAGAGGACAGTTAATTTGGAAACTATGAGTGAGGAATATATCGAATTCGCTGGAAGGCATGATCCATGCATTGTTCCAAGGGCTGTGCCTGTTGTCGAGTCATGCTTAGCATTTGTGCTGGCTGATCACGCCATTAGATCCGGGATTGTCCCGAGGGTTATAAAAACCTAAATGCCCTTTACGTTTCTCTGAAGATGTTCTATCGCCTCTCGCAGGCTTTGGAACCCATATTTGATCTCGCCATGCTCCCTTCTCAAAGCGATAACGTCCTCCCTAACTTCCTCAGGGCTTCGCTTGCCCCCTATAACTTCAAGCATTAAATCGCAAAGATATTTTATGTCGTCTTTAGTGAAGCCTCTCCTCGTCACATCTTGGAACCCTATTCTTATCCCTGATGGTTTTTCACGATTATTCTGATCATCATAGGGCAATAGATTCCTGTTCAATATTATGTTCGCCTTCTCCAATTCCTCAGCGACCCTTTTCCCGCCGCCATAATCGCGGACATCAACAGCCAGCTGATGAGACATAGTGAAGCCGTGGTTCTCGCCGAGAACCTTTAAGCCGTTCTCATAGAGGTATTGTCCGGCGGTTTGAGCATTACTAACGATCTGCTTAGCCAGCGTCTCGCCGAAGATTTTAAGCTCTAGGGCAGCTATGCCCGTTGCAGGTAGCCTGCCAAGATGAGTGTTAGATGTGCTGAGCGGGAATATGGCGAATTGAACGTTCTTAATGGCTTTCTCCATGCGTTCATCACGCAAATCAGCCAGTATCACCCCTCCCTGCGGACCTGGGAAAGTTTTATGCGTTGACGATGTAATGAAGTCGGCTCCCTCCCTAAGCGGGTCTTGGAAGACCCCGCCCGCTATTAAGCCTAAGACGTGCGCCGCATCATAAACTATGTATGCCCCAGCTTCGTAGGCTACATCCCTCAACTCTTTCACTGGGTGCGGAAACAGAAACAAGCTTCCTCCGAACGTAACTATTCCTGGCTTAGAAGCCCTTATTATCTCGGCTGATTTATCCGGATCTATATTCATGTCTCTGATGCTGTAGGCATGCTCAATATTTTCAAGCCCCAGAACCATTCCGGCTAAACCAGTATAGTCATGTGAGATGTGCGCTCCGGCGCTTAGAGGAGTAACCACCATTTTCCTACTTTTCGTGGCTAGGGATAAACCTTTAAAGACGGCTAGGTTTGCGTGCGTTCCAGAGACTAAGCGGATATCAGCCCAGCTGCACCTGAAAAGCATCCTCATTAGATCCGTGACGCAGTTCTCTATGACCGTGATATATTTCTGCCCTTGATAATATCTTCTCTTCACGTGCCCCATCAGGTCGTTTTCGCCTTCAGCGTACCTGCTTTCAAGATCCATTGTTAAGCGGAGCATCTCTTTAACCGCTGGAGACTTTAACCCCTCGCTTGCTATGAGATTTATACATTCAGCATCGCGGTACACTTCATGCTTCTCGCTTGCCTCAATCAACTCAAAGGCTGTTTTAAAAAACTCTTCCATTTCCGCTCAACCTGAACAGAAGCATAAAATGAGAAGGTCTATTTATCTTTTAGGTTTCATAATTCGCACGTTATTAAGCGTTTAGCGCTCTAATACGAACGTCTTTTTCGCCACCGGCCTCTCCTTTATCTCATGTATCAGCATCTCCATCCTGTTTCCGACGCCTATAACTGGGGCGCTCTCGAAAATCTCTGTTGCCCTCTGCAATTTTGTGCTTCTCTCAGCGAATAATGTCACTAAAGCGTCGCCATTAGACACTTTATCACCTATTTTCTTATGCAGTAAAACACCTGCGCCCTTATCTTTCGGCGCTCCGGCGAGCCTAGCTGCCTCAACTAGTGATGCGTTATCTATCCATAAAATTACGCCATCTTTATTTGCTCTAATTATAAATCTCTCGGAGCCTAAGGCTATATCGTCCGGCTTAACATTTGGATCTCCACCCTGAGCCCCTATTATCTCGCGGAGCTTGCTTTCAGCTTTACCGGAGTTTAATATTTCTAATGCCATTTCCTTGCCGCCGCTTTTCCCACTCATCTCTAGAAGTATGCCCGCTATATTTACGGCTTTATCCATTAAGTCGTATGATTGGCTTTTGCCCATTATCGTGTTTAAGGCTTCCCAAGCTTCTAGGGCTGGCCCAATCGCGTAGCCGACCGGCTGCTCGCCGTAAGTTACGGCGCACTGCACTTTTATGTCTAGGCGCCGGCCTAACTCAATGAAATCCTTGGCCAAAAGGTCAGCTTCACCAATAGTCTTTATTTTTGTTCCCCTACCCGTAGGTATGTCGATTACTAAAAGATTTGCGCCAACAGCCTTCTTTTTGCTCATTATTGAGGGTAGAAGGAGCGGATCTATTGATAGCGGATGCTCAACCCTGATGAACATGTCATCGGCGGGAGCAAGATCCAATGCGCCTCCCCAAACTATGCAGCCGTTTGTCTTCTCAACAACCTCACGCATCTCTTCAATGTTTAGGCTTACTGGCATCAGAACCTCAGCCCTGTCAGCTGTTCCAGCAGCGGACGTGATGGATCTTGATGAAGACTTCGGTATCGTTAGCCCGGATGCCGCAATTATTGGAACAACGAGAAGAGTTGTTTTATCTCCGGGAACACCGCCTATGGAATGCTTATCAACTATTAGGGGCTTCTTAATATCAAGTTTATTCCCAGTTTCAACCATGGCTAACGAGAGGCTTGTTGCCTCATCTAAGTCTAAGCCGAAGGCGTGGAGGGCAGTTACAAAGGCCGCCATCTCGATTTCACTTAGGTTTCCGCTAACAACATCTCTAACTATCTCAAGTATTTCCTCATATGCAAGTTTTCTTCCACTAAGCTTGCTCCTTATGTAGTATACTGATAGCGGAGAGTGAGCTGCCTCAACCTCAATTTCTTCCTCACCTCTTAAGCCCATATATTTCTTAACCTCGTTGTATAGGCCTATGCGACCCCTTTCAACGCTCTCTACGGCCAAATTAACTATTGCGGTGGACTCCTTGCCCCTGTAGGATAATTTAATGCGGCTTAAACCTGTGACGCCTAAGTCCTCAGCGTCCTCGCGATTTAAGACAGCTATGAACTTCCCCCCAGATTCCAAGTCTAGGAGTTTAACTCTGAGCCTCATCTAACTGGGCCGCTCCAAACAATTTTATATTTGACACTTTAAAGATCCGGTTTAAGCCTTAAAAGCTTTTATTAGTACGATTATCTCTCCTTTTTGATAAGCGCCTATCAGGGGGTTGATGATGAAATGAAATTGATCTATGTAGTTATAGACGGTATGGGTGATCTGCCTATTGATGAGTTAGGTGGAAAAACACCTTTAGAGGCCGCTGAAACTCCGAATATGGATTTTCTTGCAAGTAAAGGTAGGCTTGGGCTCATGTACACCGTTGGGAGGGGCATGGCGCCGGAGAGCGATGTGGCTGTAATCTCCATTTTAGGATACGACCCGTATAAGTATCACGTTGGCAGGGGACCTCTTGAGGCATATGGCGCTGGCTTAGAAATGCAGGATGGTTATCTGGCGCTGAGATGCAACTTTGCAACTCTAGGCAAAGATGGGCGTATCATCGATAGGAGAGCTGGGAGAAATCTGACCACGCGGGAAGCTTCCGAGCTCGCTGAGGCTGTTAATCGCCTAGTTAAACTTGAGTCCCATCCGGCTGAATTTGAGTTTAAGAATACTCTGGGCCATAGGGGAATTCTCGTCATAAGGAGCAAGGTTAAATCGTTATCTGGAAAGATTTCGAACACTGATCCAGCATATGAGAGAGTCGCTGGTCTAGGTGTTGCCAAAACCGATGTTCAAATGGTTCTTGAGGAATGTAAGCCCATTGAAGACACTGAGGCTGCTAGGGTTTCAGCCATGCTTGTTAACGAGTTCATCGTGAAGAGCCATGAGATTTTGGAGCAGCATAGTGTTAACATAAAGCGTGAAGCAGAGGGCAAATTGAAGGCTAATGTTATATTGACAAGGGATGCTGGAGATAAATTGCCGAGTTTCTTTAACATAAATGAGCAGTATGACGTCAGTTTCGCCTGCCTAGCCGATATGCCCGTTGAGAAGGGAATTGCAAGGCTGGCTGGCATGCACCTCGCTGAGGTTCCGCCTCCATCTGGAGACTTGAAGCGTGACTGCATAATTAGGGCTGAAAGATTACTTAGCCTTTTAGATGATTTTGATTGCTTCTACATTCACATTAAGGGTCCAGATGAGCCTGGACACGATGGGGACTTTATGCTTAAGACCAGGATGATCGAAACCATAGATGAGCAATTCTTCGGAAAAATGTTGCCTAAAATAAGTCTCGATGAAGCCGTCATATGCGTCACGGCGGATCATTCGACACCATGCAAACTCAAATCTCACAGCGATGACCCTGTTCCGTTACTAATATCAGGAGGTGGGGTGATAAGCGATGGAATTGAAAGATTTTCTGAAAAGGAATGCCTCAGGGGAAGCATAGGCATCTTAGAGAAAGGAACACTGCTTATGCCATTATTAATGAAGACAATAAAACCCTAAAACTGTGAGCAACCTACGGGTGCAAATAGTTTATTAATCCCAAGAACTAAAAATTTAATGGACGGCGGGTCTTAGGCGGGGAGCTAGGGGTCCCCTGAGAGACGCACGGTCTCGACCGTAAACCCCCTATACGACGGGCCGAAAGCTAAAGTGAGGCGTGTAAGGCCGCAGATCCAGCCAACCCTAAGCGATGAGTATCTGTCCTCTGGGGCTGGCGGTCGCGGGGCATCCTCCGTAGGGAGGATGTAACCGCGTTTGTCAAGCGAACCTGGCCAGGCCCGGGAGATGGATGTAAGACAAGTAAAATGGGAAGGGTAACATTGCTGAATAGGCTGTCCACCCGAAGGAGCAACCTAAGCTTGGACGTTCAGCGCTCAGAGGAGTGCGGGTATGAGCGGTGGGCTGGTTTGGGTTCGCGGATTCTGCGCGTCGAGCTTTAGGACCCGCCGTCCGCTATTTGCCTTGAAAGCTAATCTCCTATATCACAAGTAGACGTTTCCAAAGTTAACGTCTAGGTCTCAATAATGCGCTTTGATAAGTTGCTACATAACCTTTAGAATCCTAGGCGGCGTATGCTCCGGCGTTAATGAGCATTTTTTAGTTGGCTAATTAATGCGTCTTTATTTTTTGTAATAGTTGGCATGCTTGGCATATTTCACCTGTTGTTGGTTCGCCGCAGAGTGCGCATTGATTTAGATGGATTCTCGGTTTTCTCTCCTTGATTGCCTCTCGAATTTTCTCTGCGGAGCCATATATTGTATATTTTATGCCCGGATGCTTCTCTTCAAGCCTGTTCAACGCGTTTCGCACGTCATTTCTTAATGCTGCGCTGGCATATGGGCAAGGGAACTCTTGGAACCTTACGTCCTTAAGATATGCGTATAGGGTTATCTCTTTCTCTAGAACCTCGCAGAGCGGTTTTACTCTCGGAATGAACCACGGCTCCTCCTCATCGTATGCGGGCCCTGTCCTGGCAATTCTCATGGGATCACCATGTATTATGTTAAGCATGAATGTTTGTATTTCATCGTCCAAATTGTGCGCTGTGGCAATTTTAGTCGCCCCAATTCTCTTAGCGGCCATGTTTAGTGCTTTTCTCCTTAGTACGCCACAGTATGAGCATGGCGTTAGATCCCCGCTCTTGGTGATTTCGGCTATTTCATCAAGTGTGAAGCCGTACAGCTCCTTAAAGGAGATAACCGTATATGTTACACCAAGTTTAGCGCTGTTCTCAGCAGCTATTTCTACGGCTTCATCCCTATAGCCTTTAATTCCCTCATCGACTATTATGGCATTTAAGGAGGCTCTTGGAAAATCCTTCTCTATTTTGGCTAGAATATGCAGAAGGCTCACACTATCCTTTCCGCCCGATACGGCGACCGCTATCCTATCATTAAACTCAAACATTTTATGCTTCGCTATTGTTGCTCTAACCTTGTATTCGACCGATTCGATGAAGCATTTGGCGCAGAGCTTCTCTCCTGAATAAAGCCTAATGTAGAAGGCTTCCCTAACGCCGCATACTGTGCATTTAATCATGTGCTTTTCCTTCAAGAACATCTGGCGCTTCGGTTTATAGGTTTATGTGCTATAGGCTAAGAGCTATATTAACCGTGATCAAGAATACAGAGAAGATGTTGAAAAACTTTTTTATTAATGCGCTTCTTTCAGAGAAACCTTGAAGTAAACATTGTAGAAATTTATCCCCATCAAGGGCCGGTATTGGAAGCATATTGAATATGGCGACATTAATTGATATTATGAAAAGCCAGTTTAAAATGAGGTATGTTTGAACATCCCAGAAGAAACCTAAATTGAGCCTACTGGGATAGTAAAGTAATGATGGGAGTATAATTCCTATTATTGCCTTATCCTCATCCTCCGGGCTTGGAATAGTTGATATTGTGAAATTGCCCCTACTAGTCGCCACAACCAGCTTCTCACCTGGCTTGACTTTGGACATGAAATCAGCTAAGTCTCGATATTCGTGCACCGGTGTCCCATTTAAAGCGTATATCACATCCCATCTTCTAACTCCAGCCAGATCTAACGGTCCACCTTCCACAACCTCCATCACAACTATGCCGGACGGTGCTTGAATAAAGAGGGTGAAAATTGCGAGAAAAATTAATAGCCCAGATAGAACATTTGCTGATGCACCGGCTGAAAATATCTTCAGCTTTGACTCGGTTTTTAAAGTATCCATTTTTTCCTCCTCTATCTCAACGAACCCTCCTGGGAAAACGGCTAGAAGCAGCATTCCAGCGGATTTTATGCCTATGCCCTCTGCTAGGGATATTATGCCATGCGCCGCTTCATGAATGAAAACTACAAGCACAACTGAGATGAGGAAGTAAGGCAGCCAGTATAGGTTAAGCGTTAAGCCGGGAACCACGATTGAAACCGGGATGCCCTCTTTCCTTGAAAGAAACAGATTTACAAGGTTTCCAGTTAGGAAAACCAATGCGAAAATCATGAAACTAAAACCTAGAATAACGCTTATGCATGAGAAGATTTTCCAGAATGTTCTCCATCTGCTTGAGCATTTATATAGGGCCCTCTTAAATCCCTCAGAATCGTATCTTATGAAGAAGGGTAAAATATTTAATCCGTATTTCTTCACATTTATGATCTTGCTGAGAAGGTAGATTGCCAGCCAAAAGATTAGGAAGAAAATTGCGAAGACGTATTCTCCTCTTAGGGAAAACATGCCGCTTCACTTTAAGCATCTTGATTCTTATGCCAAAAATAATTAAGGCGCAATATAAAGGTATAAGCAGATCGCCTCAGGCACAGGTTCATTTGAGGGAAGCAAGTTGGCCAAGAAACCCATAACATATTCGGAGAGACTTGAAGTTGTCTACAGCGCCGATAGATGGAGGCTTCTGTCCGAATTGAGAAGTGGAGCGATTGAGATAATGGAGGCTCTTGAGAGGGCACAAATATTCAGCATTACCCATGGAAGCATAGCCCGTGGGGATGTTTCGCCGAGAAGCGACATAGACGTATTTATACCGCAGATCTTCCCCTCTTTCACCGTTGAGAACGCACTTAGAATGGCTGGCATATCAATCAGTAGACGCATTCTAGTTCAGGCAACACCAACCTATTCGATTAAGGGTTATATTGAAATTGATGAGCGGCGTTGCGTTTCATTTCCTCTATCCAGGATGAGAGAGGTTGAGAGGGATTTCTATAAGTTCGGCGGAGAAGCAACCTTGGAAATGCTGAGAGGCAAAGTTAGGGTTCCGGGGGTTGATAAGAGGCTCATGCTGATAGAGCCCACGGAGAAAGGGCATGTTGAAAGCAGCATAATCGGGCAGGAGGAGAGGGTTGCGAAACTGCTCGGCATATCAGCTGATACTGTTTTGGATAGGGTTCGCACATTACTGCGCCGCGACAAGGTTGGTAGAACCGGACTATTTGTTGAAAGGGAGATTGCTCCTGAGGAAAGCTTCGAGTCTGTTCTGAAGAGGCTGGCCGACGCAAACCCAGCTGTACGAAGAAGGCTCAGAGAAGACTAAGCACGCTAAAGGACTAGAAGGTTTATTTAAGGATCTCGCGAAGATAAACCTTTATAGGTCCAATTTTCCCACCGTAGTTCCCAGCCGATATCTTCAGGACGCCCGGGGCCTCAACGGCAGCTTTTATGCCCTCAGCCATGGCCATCTTAACATTTTCTAAGCCTAGCCCGTTGATCACAATTTCATATATGGCATTCACGTTTTTTGGAACCTGGCTTTCTGGCAGAATTTCCCTAAGTCTAGGGCAGAAGATGTGGTTTGTTGATGCTGGAAGCTTATATTTTAATGAGCCCATCTTTGAGCCGGAGCGACATATCCCCCCTGGAAATGGGAGGATTACGCCTTTAACTTTCCCGCGTATCGCATCGGCAGCCGCCTCAGCAGCTAAGAGCCCAGACTTCATATCTTTTGCCATTATAAAGAAGTTTCCACCAGCAACACCCTTTTTAACGCCAAAACTGCTCTCAACAATGAATTCTCCTTCCATGACTGGTATACGCCAAACTTTCCGTCCGTACATTTCATCAAACTTCTGGAATCCATCGCCGAAAAAACGTAAGCTTCTGCCAACCTTCAGTTTTCTAGCAGTTCCATGAAGCGCATTAAAAGCAGCCGTTGTTGGGCATGTCATTACGCACTGTCCTATACGCGCTATCATCTGCTTTTTCAAATCGCTTCTGGTCCGATGGTAAATCTGTATTATGGCGCCAACCCGCCCGTCCGGGGTCTCGCTGGGTGAAACAAGCCCTTCAACGCCAGCTTCAGCCGGCGAACCTACTATTGAGGATGCGAATCCAGTTGCGACTTCAGCTGCGGTTAAGGCCCACTTCTCGCTCTCGGCTGTTATCAGAATCCTCCCAACCCACATTTCAAACATTTCGGCAAACGTATCTTCTATTTCCACTTCATTATAGCGGAGCAAGCAATACACCTCTGCTGAATCTTTAATTAGTTTCATTTTTTCTCTTAAAACTTAAACTTTTTTCATATTGATCTTACATCCTCTGTATCGTAAGCCGGGTTGCACGTAACCTCGCAAGGTCTTGTTCTAGGCCCTTCCCTTTTCTGCTTCACCCCGACTCACTCGAGGAGGCCTATGAACCTTTTGTAGTCGTGCTAATTGCCAGGTCCTAATTGAATGTTTAAAGGTACGGCTTCACGTGATACTGTTGTATAAGCCTTTGTACCTTTAATTCTCTTATAACCATAATAGCTAACCATCTCCGCCTTCCTAGCCTTAATGGTCATTCTATCGACGGAGATCTTATTGAGGCTCAACTTCCCATGGAGTACCCCTCCCCCGATTAAGGCTTTGAACACTTTAGCCCATACGCCTTTAGCACTCCAACGCTTAAGCCTATCCCAGACAGTACAAGTCTACTTAGCAGGCATATTCATCCAACAGCATCCAGTAACAAGCACGTATAGAATGCTATCACAATCCCATCATCAATTCTAGGCTTACCAGTCCCAGCCTTAAGAGGCAATAAAGGGCCCGATAAAACCCCACTCCTCATCAGAAAGCTCACGAAACTCCATAACAAAACCGAAAGATTACTTTAAAGCTTGGGTTATTGCAGCCGTCTTGAATCTAATCTTTGGACTATTGATTTAGACTCTTTTTGGAGACTCGCGCCAATACCATCAAGCGTTTACCCAGCCTCAATGATCTACTGGCCTATATACGCAACGAATGATTCGCTCTTCATAACGCGGCAAATAAAGCTCGATCCTTTACTTATGCTATTTTCTGGTGCTTTTTCATTCGTGGTCTTTTGCCGGTAGCCTGCTACAGAAGATTAACGTACCGTTCTCCGCAATAGCTTTTATCACTGGTTGCTATACTTTACCAACATCGTCCATTACAATCTTCTTAGGATCACTAATAGGCCATTACGCCATAGGCAGGTATATTGGAAGAGAAGAATGGATGAGAATAAGGGGCATTTTTGTGGCGGGAGTGTTTGCAGGTGTTGGAGTATTTTTAGGACTAGGGGTCTCAATGATACTGATAGCGAAATCCGCTTGGGTATGGCCGTGGTAAATTTTAGTTATCCTATAAAATTTACATGCTCAGTGAATTTAGCAGAATACGACAATTCTTAAATAATTTTTTGTCTTCTATTTCTTGAGTTAGGTGATTTATATGCGGATTGAAGATCTTAAACAGATAGTGAAGGATGAGATAGTGCAAAGGAGAGAGGAAGGCTATGATGTTGCGGAGGTTGAGGAAAGGTTTTTAAGAATTGAAGATGCGACGTTGTCTGAATTGCAGGGTTTTCTTGAGGCTTTAGATGAATGCCCACTTAGATCAGACTTTATGTACAAAGAACCCTCGGGTCTCTCCGAAATAATTGCTGAGCGGCCAAGAAGACTTGAGAAGAGCAGTGTTAATCTTTCTGATGAGGAGTTATTTGAAAAGATTTATGGCGGTTGGCTTGGGCGTTGCGCTGGTTGCCTGCTTGGGAAGCCTGTTGAGGGTTTAAGTCAAGAGCAGATTGAGACGTGGCTAAATATTGCTGGCGAATATTCGCTGGAGGATTATTTTCCAGATATACCAAGCCTGCCTGAAGATGCTCCTAAGTGGTTGAGGGATAGACTGCGTTACTTTAATAGACTGTTTGAGAGGACTGGTATAGGTGTTTTGCGTGGTCAGATAAGCCGTATGGCCCGCGATGACGATATAGACTATACGATAATAAATCTGCATATTCTTGAGAATTACGGACCAAACTTTACGGTGACGAATGTCGGCGAATCTTGGCTGCATTTGCTCCCATACCTTCAAGTTTATACTGCCGAGCGAGCCGCCTACAGAAATCTTGTCAATGGTTTAGAGTCGCCTAAGACAGCGACCTACATGAATCCATATAGAGAGTGGATTGGTGCACAGATCAGGGCCGATATGTGGGGTTATGTGTCGCCTGGAAATCCGGAATTAGCCGCTGAACTGGCATATCGTGATGCGAGCCTCTCACATGTAAAGAACGGCATATATGGCGAAATGCTTGTTAGCGCCATGATAAGTGCGGCCTTTACGACTAGTAATATTGAAGAGATTATTGATGCGGGTTTATCGGTTATCCCAAAAAAGTCTAGGCTCACAGAGGCCATAAAAGATGTCATGAAATGGAGTAGGGAGTATTCCGACTGGAGAAATACGTTGAGTAGAATATTTGAGAAGTATGGACATTATCATTTCGTTCATACAGTAAATAACGCAGCCATAGTTACAATGGGATTATTATATGGCAGGGGAAATTACGAGAAAAGTATAACCATAAGCGTTATGAGTGGATTAGACACGGACTGTAATGGCGCAACCGTAGGTTCAATTCTAGGCGTGATCTTAGGCGCAAAATCCCTCCCAGAGAGATGGATAAAACCACTAAACGATACCGTGGAAAGTTACGTTATAGGATACAATAATAGCAGAATTTCACATCTTGCTAACCGGACTTTCAGAATAGCCAAGAAAATTATGGAGACTTAATCTCCGTCCCTTAAAGCCATAAAGGGAAATTTTCCCGCAAAGCCGGAATGCCGCCCCATCAATAATATTCATTGACGAAATAGACTCCATAGCCTCCAAAAGGGAACTTAGCCTAGGAGACTCAGCCGTCGGTGAAAAGATTATAAGTCGACTCCTAACCAAGATGGATGGCTGATAATTTTGGAAAACGTCGTGGTGTTAGCTGCAACGAACAAGCTCAAATAATCGACGATGCTCTACCAAGGACAGGTCGCTTCGACTATTTCGTTGATGTTCCAAAACTAGACTGCAAGGTCAGACTTGAAATACTCAAAGTTTATATAAGAACTATACCTGTAAATGAGGCAAACCTAGAAGAATTAAGTGAAAAACAGAGGGTTTCTCAGAAGCAGATCTTGAAGCCTTATATAGAGAAGCGGAGCTGGACGCTATAAGAAAAATGCGGACAAAGTTACTGCTAAGGACTTCCACGAAGCCCTTCAAAAATTAAGCCAAGCATAACGCCCCAGTTAGAAGACAGATATAGAGTATTCCAGTAAGGAAAAGAATAAAATGTCGAAAGTAATGTAAAAATTATCGTCAACCTTCTTTTTCGGGCTTTTCCAAAGACTCTTCAGACAAGACCATTCTAGCATTAGATTTACGAGAGGATTATTGAACAAGAGAGTTAACGCTGCAAACAAGCTATTCTGCGAATGTATCATAAAGCTTAAGCTGGCTTAAAACCATACGTAACTTCTACACGTTAGTCAAACAAGCGTGGCACCAATCAATCAAAGATTTCAACAACTCCGTCTGTGCCAGACAGGAAATAATTAAATAAATGTTACAATTGAAGCATTTAATAATTTTTATATTTTTTATGCTAATGAAAAATGGGCTCTGTTACTTTAAGTGGGGGCTCTTCCTCGTTTAATCTTGGAGGTGATATAGTATTGTGATCTTTCGAGAGAGGACTCCCATCTGTATTGTTCTCTATGGTGTTTATTTGGTTTTTGAGGGTTTGAGTTTCAGGGCTGCTTCCAGGGCTTTAGAGTTTTTCACCCGTAGAAGCCATGTCTCGATATGGCGTTGGGTTCAGGCGCTTCCGCCTCTGGAACGCCTCTTCCTGGCTAGGAGGGTTCGCTGCTTCCTTGTGGATGAGACCATGGTGAAGGTTAGAGGCGTGGAAGGCTGGGTTTGGGTTGCATACGAGCCCTATCAGCGCAGATTTCTAGAACTATGGTTCAGCTGGCTCAGGAGCAGCATGACCGCCGAAGCCTTCCTAAGACAGCTTATCAAGCGTTACGGTCGGCATCCAGTCTACACTGATGGAGCATCATGGTGCCCTGAAGCATGCCGATCTTTAGGCCTGGAGCATAGGCTCCTAAACGACGAGCATAGAAGCCTAATCGAGAGGGCCATCCAAGCTGTTAAGGACAGAACTGAAGCCTTCGACGACAACCATCCATGCAGAAGGAGCGGATGCAACCTAAACCATGTCAAGAACTGGCTCAGGCTCTTCAACCTTCATCAACAATCCGAATACTAGAAACTCATAACCCAACTCAAGGAGACAATAAGCTTAAAGTAACAGAGCCAACTTTATATACCGTAAGCGTTAAATGCATCATGAAAGAAGAAATAATTCTCTTTAACTTAGGGTTTAGCGATAGGTGGTTGATATGTTTAGATTTAGTATGGAGCAGATGATTTTCAATATAGGGAACATTAAGGTTGGTGGGCAGCCAGGTGAAAACCCGACCGTTATGATTGGAAGCATCTTTTATAAGGGAGATAAGAATGTACAAGATGAAAAATTCGGTCTCATTGATCGTAAAGCCGCTGAGAGATTGATTGCGGATCTTGAGGAGATCTCTGAGAGAACTGGTCTTCCAGCC
>CALKGV010000054.1 GCA_938091805.1 uncultured archaeon
ATTAGAAATTTCTGCTTGATAATCTCTTCATATTCAGGTAATGTGAATGGGAAAACCATTTTGTCATACCCTAGAACGCTGAGAAGGCTTTTTATAGCTTCACTTGTTCCCCGGAGTCATATCGAGTGAAAGCCAGCGTGCCCATGAAAATCCAGCAGAACCCCTTTGAATCTGCTGATCGGCTTGAACTATGAAAAACTTTGATCTATGGCACATATAATAAAGGTCCCAGATTGCATAGGCATTGAGTAAAGGGTCTTTGCATAAAAATGCATTAATAAGAGGTATGAGATCATCGATTAATTCCTGAACTCTCCCTTCAGCCAATCTGAATCTCCTATAACCTTTTTTGTAATGAGCAATATTATTCTCACAACAAGGCAGATAAGAAAACTCAACATTAACTTATTTATTTCTATCGCTTCAAAAGTCAATTTTTCGCTAAGACAAATTTTATAGGAAATGGCTTAAATTTAAGGAGATTTTTGCTAAATCGTATCCTAGATGCGATATCTAACGTGCAGAAGTTTACAGAGAGTTAAACAAAGAAGAATTTTTCAGAAATATAGAAAAGCAATACGCGGTTTTAAGAGGGCTTGAAATAATTGGTGACGCAACAAAGAATCTTTCTGAAGTTCATATTGAAATTGCTAAAAGTCTTGCTTAATGCTAGGACTGCGCCGCATGGTCCAGCATATATGATTCAAAAATTGATTGGGAAGCTGCCTAATGGGATTAAGCGTAGCCTAAGAGATTTTAAATCTATACTTCCCCAAAGACAGGGCTCTGAAAGAAGTATGGTATTGCTTAAGATTAGAGGGGTTCCATGGGATAAAACGTCAAGCTCAGAACAAATAAAATGCTTAAACCTATAAAGGAAGCATCTTAAGTTGACAGCACAAGGTATAGCAAAAATTTATTTACTTCACAAAATACTTTAAATGTAATGTATTATCAAGGAGGAGTGAAAAACTAATTGTATGAGGGTTGGAATACTTGGAACCCTGAGACGATGGCATCATATGTTTTTATGCCGGATGGAATAGAAGTTAGAGTTGCTCTTTTAAGCGAGGGAATGATGTTAAGCAGATTTACATGGAAGGACTACGTGAAAGTAGTAGGTCCACATTCATTAAATGGACGCTACAGCAAAGTAATGTTAAATGTTCATGGTAAAAGAGTCGTTATAGAATTTGCAAGAAAGGACAATAACTCCATAGTGGGCAGAGTTAAACCCTTAGAAGCTTATAAAAATTTGGATGCAATTTTTATTTTTCATAATCCATACCGTTCAGAATATGGATCAATTAAAATCCTAAATGATAGGACATGTATGCTTAGCGGTCCCTTAAACGCTTGTCTAACGCTAAGTGAAAGTTCTAGATGGGGAATTTTTCCACATATAGGCTCTGCTCATGCTTACCTCTCTTTACATAAAGTTTTGCCCAATAAAATCTGCGGTTTGCCTTATATTGCCCTTTTTCAAAACCAACTAAAAAAGGAACTCTTCTTTTCATCAAGCTGCTCTAGTTCCTCCGAATTTGAAATTGCTGAGCAATGCAAGAGTCTAATAAAAGAAGCAAGGATTATTTTAGAAGAAGCCGCCGAGTCTTACAAGGAGGAGACCCCTAATGTAAAGGGGTTATGGGAAGGAATAGAGGAAGGTGTAAGACGCGCATTAGCATGGAATATAATATGGGATGCGGAAAAGAATCGTATTATATGCCCTGTAAGTAGGAATTGGGCTTATGATTGGGGAGGTTGGGTATTATTCGACTGGGATACTTTCTTCACAGCTCTACTTGCATCTTTCTTCAATAAAGATTTAGCATATAAAATCGCAGCATCAATACTCGACGAAGTCACAGAAGAAGGATTTGTCCCTAATTATTCATCTCCCTCAGGAAAAACTATCGACAGATCTCAGCCCCCCGTCGGATCTTACTGCATCTTAAAACTGCATAAAATTCATCCCAATCACGAATTTCTAAAAGAAGCTTATCCTAAGTTAAAGCGTTGGCACACGTGGTGGATAAAGAATAGAGATTGCAATAAAGATGGGCTACTAGAGTGGGGAACTGGGAGAGGGAAGGTGGTAAGAGCACCAGCATTTACCGATTCGTCAGCAGGTACACTTGCAGCAGCTTTGTTTGAGTCAGGGCTCGATAACAGTCCCATGTACGATGACGTTTCCCTAATAGAGTGTAGAAATGATTGCAAAGTTATGAACCTAACAGATGTGGGTTTAAACGCTCTGTATGCCTTAGACTCGTGGGCTCTATCTATTATATCTAAGGAGATTGGCATTAGCAGTGATTCTGAAGTTTTTGAGGAAGAATATGAAGATTTAAAGAGAAAGATGAATAACGTACTTTGGTGTGAAGAGCTAGGGATTTATTTAAATAAGTATTGGAATGGAGAGTTTTCGAGGGTCCTTTCACCAACTCTTTTTTATCCGTTGCTTGCAGGCATAGTGCCTCTTGAGAAAGCTAGGAGGATGATAAAAGAGCACCTTTTAGATGAGAAGGAATTTTGGGGCGAATATGTCATTCCAAGCGTATCTCGTAACCATTCGTCCTTTGAAGATCAAGAATATTGGAGAGGAAGAATATGGGCTCCTATGAATTACTTGGTCGCTGAAGGATTAAGACGATACGGGTTCTATGACGTTTCTTTTTCAGTGTCTGAAAAAAGCCTTAAATTATTCCTTAAAGAGTGGAGAGAAGAGACGCATGTGCATGAAAACTATAACGCCACTTCAGGTGAGGGAGACGATGTAATCAGCTCCGAACCCGTCTATACATGGGGTGCTTTACTGGGATATTTGCCAATTCAAGAGATAGTAGATGTTGAAATATGGGGGGGTTTCAAATTTGGAACGCCCTACATGGAAGGAGACGTTTCCGTAGAAGGCTACAATATAGGGGGCAACCTTTATGATATTTACTTGTCAAATAATGGACTTAAGGTGCTTGAAAATGGTAAGGAAATACTTAAATCAAATACACCACTATTAGTAAGGAATTATAAAAGATCCGAAGATAGCGTAGAATTTAATGTAATATCTAGCGAAGAAAAAGTTATAACTTTAGTAATTGGTAATCTTGAGGGTTCTTCCTATGAGGTTAGGACAGGATCAAAAATTATGAAGATGAAAACTAAAGAAGGAAAAATCTCAATACAGATTCCAATTACACCAAAAGGTTTAGATATTAAAATTCTACGAGTATAAAGAAAACATAAAATTCGCCTTTCAATATCTTTATTGCTCTATGGTTTAATTCCTTGTTGCTTACGTATCTCTTTTTTACTATGCAGTATTCGCCATACTGGCGTTTGAATGCTAAGAATGCCGTTTCAGCAGCCCCTCCCTGAGCTCAACCTCAGATATCATTGTGTTTGCGTGGATTGTGAGTAATGTCTCGCTGAGCTTAACCCTCGCATATAGGAGGTTTTTAGCAGATTCTTATGCTAGTTGGCCATCTTAGTTGAGTCAAAAACTGCGTAATCATAGTTTATGCGGCGTGGAAAAGCGAATATGGCTTTAAGAACAATCTTAACATAAAGCCATACTTAATCTCTTAGTAGTTAGTAGCTTAGAGTAGACTCCTCCTTTCATGGAGAATGTTTCGGCAGAAACATTCTCAGCATACCTAAGGCTTACTTTAAACAGCTCCTTCAAGACTGGAGCCTTCAAGCATGTGCTGGGCAGCCTCCTAAATTTCCCACCAAATCCTGAATCAAAGCGCAAAAAACCGAGAACCAAATCTAGAATGCCCGACAGAACCCCTAACATCATAAGCCCTATAATTCCACCTCGCGATACTGTTAGAATAAGGTTTTTATGGCTTCGGGGGACGGAGATCTGCTTTTTGAAGGGTGATTTGTTATAGGCGCTTTTATCTGGCTCCTTGAAGCCGTTAAGAGATCCTGGTTTGTTCAGGCGTAATAGTTTTTTGAGCGTAAAATTGAAGTGTGTGTAATGCATAATGCTGATTTGAACTATAGGGGTACGACTGTTGCATCCGGTTTAATTCCAGCCAGCCATTAGTTTTCAAAAATATCATGCCCTAGACTTTTAAAATAAAAAGGAGGGAGATGGATGATTTTTGACCAGATCTCTGTTTTTATGGTTTGTTTTGTTCTGTTTCTGATCATATCGCCTACAATGCTTTTGAGCGAACGCCATCCGGCTTCAACTCTCGCGTAGGCTGTAGAAGCGGTTGGATATGCGTGGGTGTTCTCTGTAGAGGGTTACCATATTTTTTTCATATCCAGCACCCTTCCACCCGCTATCCCAAGGCGGCTCCAGCAATGCACAGCACACCTCAGCAGACGGAAAGCCTTCCTATGCTCAATTCTGCAAAGATTCTCGTATAAAGCCCAATTAAAACGTTTTCTACGCCTTCCCATACCCAAAACAACAACAGTTCAAAAAATAAGCATTTCCAAAATTTTTGTTAAAACCCTTTATTAGGGGCGTGTCCAATAATTACTTAAATTTAGATGTTTCTGAACTGTTTTTCCGGATTCAGCTATCCCTCGCCTACCATTTACGATCGGCTAAAGAGGCGGAAATACTCTTCCCTTCACTGTTCCAGCATGGAAAACAATTCTCCACAACAATTATTGGACACGCCCTCTTAAATAGGCAGTCTTCATGGATGGCTTAAAATCCGTGAAAAATTTCTGGGCGCATTTTCGCTAGGCGGAAGCGCAGGACAATTTATAGATTTCCGAAGGGCTTCTTTTTTGCCACCTCGAAACCTACTCTCTTCCCTGATTTGAAATTGCTACGGTTGTTATCCCTAAGAAAAAAATTCTGGAAATTAAAGCTGCTGGAAACCTCATTTTACTAGGGTTTTAATGCCAAAAATTTAATAAGGGCGCAAAGAAATATATTGAAATCTTCACGAGAGATTTTAGGTCTTCGAGGGAAAGCGAGAAATGGTTTTAAAGCGAAATTTATCTGCTCGAGAAAGGTTTTTTGAGGTTGTGTTTTTCGGAAATCCAGATAAGGTTCCGCTATCCTTATGGGAGATTAGGCCTGCAACCCTTAAGCGCTGGTGGAGTGAGGGACTGCCTTACGGGCTTAGCGCCTCAGAATACTTTAGGTTTGATGTTTATGGTTTGAAGTCCGTGAATATGGTGTCTTATCCATCTGAAGGATTCATGTGGGAACCCGGTGATGCAGCAGTCAACTTAGGACCTATGCCTCCATTCGAATACAAGATTCTTAGAGAAGATGAGCGTTATCGCGTTTGGATGGATAGTTTAGGCATAATTCAGATGGGTTTCCAGGAGGATTGGAAAGGCGGTTGGAGCGGCTTCGCAACTAGAACATTCATTGATTTTCCGGTTAAAACAAGAGGGGATTTTGAGGGGATTAAGAGGCGCTATAATCCCCATTCGCCGGAAAGATACCCGTCGAAATGGGATAATATTGTGAGGGATCTTAATAGGAGGGATGGAGCATACTTAGTGAGCATGTCCCTCAGAGGACCATTCTGGTGGATCAGAGATATGATGGGGCTTGAAGCAACATTAATCTCCTTCTTCAAAGATGAAGGGCTGATTTATGACATCTTAGACCTATATGTTGAATTCCACCTTAAAGTCTTAAGAAAAGCCTTGGATGATGTTGAGGTAGACTACGTAATATTGAATGAGGATATGGCCTATAATCGCGGGCCGATGGTTTCGCTGAGAATTTTCAGAGATTTCCTCTCGCCAGCATATCGCGAGGTCACAGGCTTCTTTAAAGGTAAGGGCGTTAAAGTTATTTTGGTTGATAGCGACGGCAATATTGAGCCGCTAATATCCGAGCTTCTTAAGGTTGGGGTTAATGGGATAACACCTTGCGAGGTTGCCGCTGGCATGGATGTTGCAGTGCTTAGGCAAAAATATCCTAAACTCATAATGATGGGTGGAATTGATAAGAGAAAATTAGCATCCGCAAAAGAGGATATAGATTGGGAAATCGATAGAGTCGCGCCTACAATAAAGATGGGTGGCTACATTCCAGGGGTCGACCACGCTGTTCCGCCAGATGTCTCCCTAGAGAACTTCAGATACTTCTTAGAGTCGCTTAAGAAGGTCTGCGGCTGGACGATTTATCACAATCCTGTGTAAGAGAGTGAACGGCCCCACCCTAATGGATTGGGCCTCCTTGCGAGGCGAAGATAAAACCACATATGCGCATCTATTAAAATAAAAAAGCATAAAGACCGGAGAAGTCGTTTCCTCTACGGTATGCCGGCCAATTTGAGGGGATTTCTTCCTCTCCTTTTTATGTAAATGCTGTTTTTCGCTTGGCTATTCTTAATGTGTAGGCATATTCACATGGTTTCTTCTCCGGCATTTTAATTTTCAATCCATCCTCATTACGAGTCCATTGCAGCGAGCCATCCGCGCCGAGAATTTCGACATTAAATATTTCCCCCTGATAAAGCCTTAGGAGTGTGCTAAGCGATTTTACAATTGCTTCTTTCCCAGGCCAGTCTAGGAGAATCGCATATAAAGTATCGCCTTTGCATGTAAATCGCACATCGCGGCCAGTGAACGGTTCTTCAGCAGTCTCCTTAAACTCGCCCTCAACAACCTTTGTCGGTCCCTCACCGTAAACTTTCCATGGGCGTGATCCATATATTGCCTCGCCGTTAACATTCAGCCATCGCCCAATCTCTAAGAGGATCTTCTTCTGCTCCTCCGGTATTGACCCGTCAGGCTTTGGGGCAATGTTAAGGAGGAGGCAGCCGTTCTTACTCACTATATCAACGAGGCTGCTTATTATGGAGCCAGCGGATTTATACTCGTGGTCCTTTATGTATCCCCAAGATTTTTTGCAGATGGACGTATCAGTCTGCCAGAAAAGCGGCCTTATATAGTCGATTTTGCCCCGTTCAATGTCGAGAACCGCAGCCCGTTCTGGAAAAGCTTTATGCTTATAGTTTATGGCGACGTTTTTTCCCCATTGTGCGGCGCGATTATAATAGTATGCTGCGAAGAAACGTAGATAGGGCTCAAAAGAAGGCTGCTCAATCCACCAGTCAAACCAGAATATTTGAGGCCTATATTTATCTACGAGTTCACATGCACGCCTAAGCCAGTCCTCTAAAAACTCCTCATCCGGCTCTGTGTCGCTGGGCTTAGCTGGACCATAAAAACTATAATATCGCGGATCCCTAACGTCGGAGTCAAATTGCATCCCTCCTTCAAAGAACCACCAGTGCTCAGCCCTATGATACGAGACCCCGAAAACTAACCCCTGTTCCCGAACCGCATCAGCAAGCTCCCCAACAATATCCCTTTTCGGCCCCATATTAACAGAGTTCCATTGGCTGTAGCTGCAATCATAAAGCGCGAAGCCATCGTGATGCTCAGCGACCAAGACTACATATCTGGCGCCAGCCTGCCTGAAGAGTTCAGCCCACTCCTCCGGATCCCATTTCTCAGCCGTGAACATTGGAATAAAGTCTTTATAGCCGAATTTGCTGTGAGGACCGTAAGTTTCTAAGTGATGCTTGTATGCTTGATGCCCCTTAATGTACATGTTTCTCGGGTACCATTCATTTTGGAAGGCAGGAACGGAGTAGACGCCCCAATGGATGAAGATTCCAAATTTAGCGTCAAGATACCAGCTTGGAACCTTATAGTTCTCAAGCGAGTCCCATGCGGGTTGGAAGGGCCCCTCAGGTAGAACCATGGATTTTATATGCATGTCAATCACGAAAAGAGATAAGGTTTTTCCATTTTAAGGCTTTTTGTAGATTAGGTTTTCCCTTGACGTCGATAAAATTAGCGCCATGTTTCATTCGAAGATCAAAGCTAGGGCTCTGCATGGCCCCCCATCCGCTCCCTTTAATGCCAGCGGCGCATATATAAAGTAGGCTCTTTTACTTTTTTCTCCATCAAGAACCCTGTCAAGGCCTCTTAAGGATTCAATTAAGATCACGCCTGCCTCAAGTAGGATTTTATGTATTCTTGCAGATGAACCCTTGGCGACCACCGGACCATGCCCTGGAACTTCACTATCCCATCCGCTGACACTTAGCGTATCAACACCCAGAGCCTTAATTCTCTTCCCAACGAGGCACTTAGCGGTCTCCTCAACGAGGTGCGGCCATTCAAAGAGGTATTCTGAATTAAAACCAAACTTTTTATCCCATCCAGTATGAAGCATTAAGGCGTCTCCAGGTTTAATCTCATTTTCGTAGCCTTCAATATCCTCAATAGTGATTGCCTCCCCAGCCCTCTTATATGAGAGGTCAATCACTAAGCCCTCGCCGACGAAGGATTCTATCGGCAGATTTTCAACAGACTTTCCCTCACTAATGAAGTGTAGAGGAGCATCAACATGGGTGCCGGTATGCGTCGTCATTTGGCGAACAATATGCATGGTACTTCCATCGCGGGCGGCATTACTCACCATCTCGTATAAAAAGTTCGGTTGGGTAGGCCATGAGGGCATACAATTATATAATACGTGGCTCAAATCAATAATCTTAATCGGCTTCACACACCATCTCCTCTCGCATTACAATCATTCACCTAATTTTCGAGGCGTCATATTTATTTAATTTTGCCTCTTAAATTTCGGCTTAAATCCCGTAAGCTTTTCCCTTTTCCGGCACAATTACTTCACCCAAATCCTTCATGAACCCGACGAATAGCCTCGGATGCTCTCCATGAATTGGGAAGATCCTTTTAGGCTTAATCATTTTTAAGGCTTCTCTCAAGTGTAATGGCGTTACATGCCCTGATACATGCACGTGATATTGCGGTAGACCATAATGCTCAAGCCAGCTTACCAGCCTCTCAAAGTCTATCTCCATCTCCTCATTAAAGGGTTCAGATGCAGACAATATGTAGCAACTTCCAGGGGAAGGATCTATGTCAACCAGCCAGCTTAAATCCGGGAATGAAATGGACAATATTATCTTATCTTGCCTTCTCGATATTTCGGGGGAACTTATGGTTTCTCCAGCGTTTATTACTTCATGTTCCCAACGGAAGTATCTCTTCTTCTCCTTCTGAAAGATCAAAATGTTTCCACCCTTAAGCTCCGGGATTTTCAGATGCGGGTCGCTTCGCAATTTATGCAGGAGATAGGCTTGCCTAAGTGAGATTGCAAGCTGCCTATTGTTCTCTGAGGCAACCTTATGAAAGGAGTTTAATCTGTCAATATCCGCATAGGCGAATTCCGCTAAAACTAGGCTTGGCGCACCGCTAACGATATGATTAAGTTTCGCCATAACCTCGCTTTCAGAAGAGAATTCAACCTCAGTCATGTTGGTGCTTTCACATATGACGGCTTCAGGCCTCTCGCCGGCTGAGGCTAACAGGAAATCTTCAGTTAACTCGGGTCTTAGACCATGCCGCCTAAAGTCCCCCGTGTAGATAATCGTGCCCGATGATGTGTATACTATGAAACCGTAAGATCCTGGAACAGAATGGTCGACATGGATTGGCCTAACCTCTATGGAGCCTTTTCTAATTCTGTCTCCAGTGCGAAAAGTTTTGAACTCTATCCCGCTGATGTTGAATTCCAGGCTTGTGGCGTGCATTTCACTTAAAGCGTAGAGTATCGTTGCCGTTGTTTCACCGCAGTAAATCGGTATATCCCTCTTTAGGAACGATATGTGGGCTGAGTGATCCATATGGGAGTGGGAAAGGAAAACCGCGTCTATCTCCGGGTTTGAGTGGTCAAATACATACAGACCTCTTAAATCCGGCAATATGCCAAGTTTAAGAAGGTCAATTCCGCTTTTAGGCGATAGAAAGGGGTCTGAATAGAATCGACCTCTTAAGGAGAACGATACGCCGAAGTCAAATAAGACCTTCACATCGCCATCTTCAAGAAGAACCTTGTTTCCGCCAACCTCATTTACTCCGCCATAAAAGGTTATACTCGTCCCCAAATCAGCCCCTCAGATAAAGTTCGCATGTTTAACTTATGTTACCTGCCGCATTATAAGTTTTAGTTTTCAATATTTTTCTGCAAGTGTTAACTATTATGAGCAGCGTATGCGGCGGCGTGAAAAAGCTGAAGACCTTTAAGTATCGTGGGGATATTGATCTCCTAACATTCCTTACTTCTCCACCAGCCTCCAAATACCCATACAGGAACTCTCTTGTAATGGTCTCAGTCACTTCAATCGGTGAAAATGAAGCGTAATGTCCCATATAGCATAGAAATTCAGCTATATCCCAAGATTTATCGCCTCCTCTCTCAGCCTGTTCAAGATCCACAAAGAAGACTCTCCCATCATTTGTCAATATTACATTCTCGGGTTTGCAGTCGCCTAATGATACGTTTAACTTATGGATTCTTGCGATCTCATGCCCGATTCTCCTGACGGCTGCAAGCATTTTATCTTTTTCACCCCTATTCCTTTCTCCGCACAGGTTCTTGATAACTTTAGATGCGCTTACGCCGTCGATGTATTCTTGAAAGATTATCTTTTCCTCAGGGCTTATGTAGATGATTTTTGGAACATTAATCCCGTGGCTTGATAGAAGCATGTTTAGCGCGTATTCCTTCTCAAGTCTAGTTTTGCCCAGCACTGCAAAGCCCCTTGTGCCGAGAGCCCATAGCGCTATTGGGAACCACTTCCATCCATACCAGTCCTTAAACACTTTAGCAACGATTTTTTCTTCACTCCCATTCTGTGCAAACCTTAAGAGGTATACGGCGTTAAGAACACCGCTTAATCTCCTGATCGTATGCTCCAGGACGCGTCTTTCAGAGAGATTTCTGCTTATGAAATCTTCAATAGTAACTCTATCAGAGAAGGAGATTGCTCCGGAGGGTGTGGGTATTAAAATGTATTTTTTCGGATCGCTAAGCATGCGGAATGGCCCGCCTAATTCCCCGTTTTCCGCGGAATACGTTCTGTAAATCCTGTAATCTTCCAGAAAGGAATCCATTATGCTGGGAAAAACGCTTAAGACATAACGTGTTATGTAGCTGCGGGCGCTCTTAAATAGGTTTATTAAGCGATACTTACGTTTTTCCTGCAGGGTTGAAATATTTTCTTCGTTTATTTTAAGTAGATCCTCGAAAAGGTAAATTTTATTTTCATTGATAAGTTCATTTATAGCGGCTTTAAATCCCCTCATCATCATAGAATGATTTCTTTCTCTCAAATTATCTCTTGTAATGTTTAGAAACCTGTAGATTATTGGCGGAAACAAAGCTGCTCTACGCGTTATTGCTTCAAACATGAAATACTCCGGTTTAATCATGAAATTTCTGGACATCTCTGGAAAGCCTAAAACCAGGTTGGTTAGGGCTTTCTCAACTATACTCTTTTTGAATCTAACTTCTTGGCTCCACAAATACTCCTTGTTCACTAGGGGTTCGTAGGGAGTCAGCAGGTTATCGGCGAATATCCCGCCCAGCCATTCGCTTCTCACATCCCTTTCAAATGCGCCTATATCAACGATTAATAAGCGGACTCTTTCAGAATTTAGGCGCTTAAATTGATATTTTAAGGATATTTTATCAGAATCCGTGATCAGCAGTATACTTATTGCGGTCTTTTCATCAGCATATCCCCCAGCGTATGGGCCATGAAGCATAGCGGCTACAGCATTGTTTGGGGATGCTGCCTCCAAAGCGAAGCCAACAACTTTCTTTAGCACTTCACCGTTCATCTGAGCAAACATTTTATTTTTCCTAGAGATGCTACCTGAAGATACTAAAAGAATATTATTACACGGTATCTATAAAGAATTCTATCGGCGGAAAGATCATCATAAAATAATCATTAAATGCAAACACTTTGTTTTCATAATTTTTTGTGCAGAGTGATTACGCCACAGCAAGAAGGATAAACGCAAATATTTCTTCATTCCAACGCCCTTTGACATGAGAATAGACTTCCAAAAAGGAACAAGTTAAGGATGGGCGGATGCTGCGAGAAAGCAAAGAAATCGTTTTAAGGCAAATAATGGCCTTTTTTCTTCAGATAGAATTCAGAGAAGCCGCAGCTATCACATATGTACACGTCGAAATGCCATTCGTCGAATATAATGCCGTGTTTTCCACCCATGGTTAAAGTTTCTTTTTTAAAGGAGCCGCATCCCACTTTGGACATTTGCCGATCTCTTTAAATCCTTGCATTTCCAATCGAGATCTTCTTCAAGATTATTTCAAGCACTTTGTTATATATAAAACCTTTTCTTTAGGTTTTGGTTATTTTCTATTGCGAATTTAGTTTGGGAGGCATCGCCTTTAAAAGCTAATGTGAAAACCAAGTTTGGGCGAAGATTCAAGATTGAAGCTGTTAAAACTGGATATTGGATGCCCGGGGAGGATTATTTAGAGAAGATATCTGAGGTCGTTAAGAACCGAGTTGCTGATGGCGACATAGTGGTTGTCTCAGAAAAAGCTATTTCTGTGGCCAGAGGATTCATCGTAGATGAAGGAAAAATTAAGCCAGGTCTACTCGCAAGCGCAATCGCCCGCATATGGATGAGGATTGTATGGGGATATTTTCTTGGAAAGGTATGCCGCTTGATGGCTAAAAATATAGAGCGGTTAAGAAATTATCCTTTAAAGGAGGGGGGAGTCCATAAGGAAGTTGCGTTAAGATATGCCGGTTTCCTGCATGCCCTAATGTGGGGTTCAGAGGGGGGCATAGATGGAAGCAACCTTCCATACGCATATGTTAGTTTACCCTTAAAGAATCCTGAGAAGGCGGCTGAGGAGATCCGCAGATATTTGAAGGTTAAGCTCAATAGAAATGTTGCAGTTATGATCGTAGATTCAGATAAAACATACTCTCTAGGCAGTTTTCACTTTACGCATCGACCGAAACCTCTCAAGGGGATTCATACTTTATTCGGTTTCGTAGCATACGTTATCGGCAGGTTTCTGAAGCTTAGGCGCAGAGCAACACCTCTGGCTTTAACCGGCGCCAAAATGAATATTGATTTGGCATTAGAAATAGCTGAGCTAGCTGACAAGACCATGGGTTCAGGTTCCGGTCGCACCGTTTGGGATATGGCTGAAAAATTTCATGTAGGATTAACGGGGGTGACATGGGGCATGCTCAAAAAGATGGAGCATAAGCCTATAGTAATTGTTAAACTAAGTAGTTATGAACGGGGCGTGTCCAATAATCACTTAAATTTAGATGTTTCTGAACTGTTTTTCCGGATTCAGCTATCCTTCGCCACCATTTACGATCGGCTAAAGAGGCGGAAATACTCTCCCCTTCACTGTTCCAGCATGGAAAACAATTCTCCACAACAATTATTGGACACGCCCGATATGAACGCAAAAAATAAATTGCTCCATCTTATGATTTAATTTGATCCTATGGAAAGATGCTGTCATGTCAAATCTTGAGAGAAAAATTGAGAGAACAATATTTTTGCTTGAGAGGTTAAGGGATGAATCTTCTGAAGGCGCTCTTCTGCTTGTTGAAGGGCAGAAGGATGCTGAGGCTCTTAGAAGTATCGGCGTTAAGAGTGAAATATTAGCTATTAAGTCTTGCGGGGAGAACCTTATTGATCTCATAGATAGAATTGAAAAATGCGGAAAGAGGGAAATCATATTGCTCATGGACTTTGACAGATACGGTAGGGAGATAACTGAGCGCCTAGTTCAAAATCTTGAAAGGATCAGAGTTAAAATAAACTTGTCCTTCTGGAGGGAACTATCAAGCTTAATGGAGAGGGATTTAAAAGATATAGAAGGCTTGGTAACTTACCTTGAAACCTTAGAGAAAAAATCTGGTAAAAAGATTTACCTACTAAGCAATTTGATAGAACGGTAAACTTAACATGTTTTGCGGATACTATCAAGTTAAGCCTATACACTTATAAATCCACCTTATAAGTATGATCCCTTAACTTGACAGTATCGTTTTGCGTGGAGTAAAAGTTAAGAATGCCGATAAGAATATACTAATATTCAAGGAGTAAGAGTTTGATGAAAAATCTTCCAAATTAAGTATTTGCGGGCTCATCAATTAAATTAATTGTTGAGGTGAATGAATTAATGGCTTCACAATCATTTGCGGTTAAGTATGTGATTCGGGCAAAGTTTGAGGTTGACGGGTTAGTTGAGAAACCGGATGTTATAGGCGCGGTCTTCGGGCAGACGGAGGGATTGTTTGGATCAGAGCTGGATCTAAGGGAGCTTCAGAAATCTGGGAGGGTTGGCAGGATAGAGGTTGATATAACCTCTCAGCGGGACAATAGGACCATTGGATCCATCACTGTGCCGACAAGTCTGGATAAAGTTTCAACGGCCATAATCGCTGCAAGCATCGAAAGCATAGATAGAGTGGGCCCATGCTCCGCCCATGTAAGCTTGGAAAAGATTGAGGATGTGAGGGAAACTAAAAGGAAGGCTATAATTGAGAGGGCGAAGGAGATCCTTCAAAGGTGGAAGCTTGAGGCTACATCCGAGACTGAGGAGATCTTTCGGGAAGTTTCAGAAATACTGAGGGCCGCTAAGATAAAGGAATATGGTCCGGAAAAACTTCCCGCCGGACCTGAGATTGACGCATCTAATGAGATAATAATCGTTGAGGGAAGAGCCGACGTCATAAACCTTCTGAAGCATGGCATCAACAACGTTATAGCGCTTGAGGGTGTGAAAATACCTGAAACAGTAATAAGATTAACTAGGGATAAGGAGGCAACAGCGTTTCTTGACGGCGATCATGGCGGAGACTTGATACTTAAAGAGCTGCTGCAGGTTGCCAAAATAAAATATGTTGCTAGGGCTCCGAAAGGAAAGGAGGTTGAAGACTTAAATGCCAAAGAAATTGAGATGGCTCTTCAGAACCGCGTGCCAGTTGAGGAGATGATTGAGCGGAGAAAGAAGTATAGGAAAGTTTTAGTTCCAAAGGAGATTGTTGAGGCTGCTGAGAGCCTTAAGGGGACATTGGAGGCTATACTATTCAACAATAAATTGGAGCCGATAAAAAGGCTTCCAGTAAGCGAGCTGGCTGATACGCTAAAGGGGGCTGAAGATGTAAACACCGTGGTCTTCGATGGAATAGTAACTCAGAGGATTGTTGACATAGCCAGTGAGAAAAACATTAAATATCTTATCGCAGCCCGCATATCCGATGTTATAAAGCAGCCTTTAAATGTGAATCTGCTAACATTTGATGATGTAATTGGTTAGATGCCTATTTAACGCTAATTATTTTTTCCAAAGAAATCGAATAAAGTCTGGGTTTTAGCAGATTTTGGCTGGGATGGCATAAGATCATCAGCTTTGACGTTGAAGATTGAGAGTATTCTTAATGCTGCTGGAACAACCTGATTTGTCACGTAATATTCAATGTCGACTTCGTTGTAGGATGCCAGCATGTATGGTTTCGCGCGCTCATGAAGCTTCCCTGAACCCGCCGTGATTACATATCCAATTTTGTCGCCTACGGTGAGCACCCAACCCTCCTTTTGAAGCATTTTTGCAGCCTCTACATGCGGGGCTTTCACCTCGTATTCCTCCAAGGGCTTCGTGAGCGCCTTCCATATTACTAGGTCTCTGTAGGGGGCCCTCCTATCTCTTAAGTCAAAAATGAAGCTGCGTACAAACTCAACGGCTCTCTTTACGGAGCGTTCCTTTAAAACTATCTCCAGAACCCGCTCCTGTATGTTCTTGGCCACGTTTGCCCAGTCGCCTCTGACAACTTCTAATCCAACCATGTCCAGTCTCCCATCTGGCAGGAGACCGCAGTAACGTTTCTTGGCCTCCGTGAAAATTATGCGCGTGTATATTTTGTCAGGCTTTATTTCTAGACCTAAAATTTCCATAATAATCTTCGAGAGATCCTCTGCTTTCTCCGGTTCATATTTTATAAAGATGCTGTCAGTGTCACCGTAAATCACTCTTAACCCGATTTTCTCGGCCAGTTCAATAGCATTTTTGATGGTGTATCTGCCCCATGCGGTTACAGCCTCAGCCACAGGCTTTATGTACCATCTTGCACCAATCCAGCCGGCGTAGCCGTATGTTGCATTCGTGATCACCTTAATTGCCTTCTGGCGGGCGTCAAGCACCCTATACTCCGGGTTTTCAGGATTAATTTTCCTCAGCCTAACCCTTATCTCATCCCTAGCCTTTATAAGCCTGGAAAGCACCTCGCGGTAGAAACCGGGCGGCTCCCTCCTGAACCTATGATTAACCTCCGGAGCAGTATGGACGCCTGAGGGCGGATCAGGCTCATCTGGCGGAATGTACGTGTCCGGGGAAACATTATAGGCTATCATTATATTCGGGTACATTGATTTAAAATCTAACACCGCTATGTTCTCATGTATTCCGGGTTTTGGTTCTAGGACGAGCGCCCCAGCGTATGGAATGTAGGGTCTCTCAATTCTTTTCGGTATAAGTTCCTCCATGCGGTATGCGTGGCGCATCAGGAACCACTCCACTCGGAAGCCGACGGCTGCTGTGCCCACGTGATCCAGTGGTAAGCCTACTAGGCTTGAGAGCTGAATCGCGAAGTCGAGGAGGGTTTCAGCGATGCCCATTATGCACCTTGTGTTTTCCATTGAGAACTTGAGCAGCAGCGGTTTCTTCTCCGGGTCATCCCAGTGCTCTGCAAAGTCAGTATCCTCAATCAATGTCCGCTCTTCAATCTTCATAACGCCTAAATAGTCGGCCATGTTTTCGAGGGTTTTAACTTTAATTTCGGGGAACTCATCTGCGAAGTCAAGTAGGTCTATGTGGATTCTACCGGTTACTGAAACATGACCATAAACGCTTGTATGCGGCTCTGTGTTAGCCCTGTCAATATTAAATGTTAGCCCGTTCTTCTTAGCCCTAGTTGCTAAGTATTGCATATCGTTGCGGTTTGTTCCGTAACCAACGATTATGTCCGGGTCGAATTCTTTAACATACCTTATGAAGTTGCTGAGTATTTTTCCATCATCATTTGAGGATTCGGCGATGAACTGTTTCTCAATGCCGGTGTTGGTTATCGTAGATATTATAACGATAGGGTTTTTCTCCGGTTTAGGCGAACCTTTGGGACTGTAGCATATCATGGAGAACCCTAGGACCCTCAATTTTGGGAGTTCAAGGATGTCAGCACGGTATTTAGGTCTAGATTTCGCTATAAGAACCTTATCAACTTGTAATCCCGTATCGTTAGGTATTTCTTCAGCTTCCACCTCGTGCCAGCCGCATGGCGTTATATTATTATCGATCATGTAACGCATTGAGTATCTTAAGTCGTCCTCAAGGCAGTTTTCAACACCGTTTATTTTAGAAATCATCTTGGAATATTCCGGCATTAAATCTGGATCTTGGCAGTAAACCTTCACAACATCTAGCGTTCTACCGAAAAACTTGCGTTGAACAACTTTAAGATCCGTGATAAGCGGCATCTCCACCCCTCTCATCTGGATTCTTTCAGCGATGGTCTTTACGTCTTCACCCTTCTTGGGTAAAACATAAAAGTATGTTGGGAAGTCCCTGCATATGACTAGAATTCTTTTTCCATAATCGTTTAAGCCCCAAAGCCAAACTTCAGGCTTATGCCCTTTAACCTCATAATTTATATCTAACAGCCAGAACCGATGGGAGAACACGCATTGCACCCCACTGCTCAAATAGAGTAATGCAATAACTAAAATTAAGGTTTTACGAAGATAAACAAGTCTTCCAATAATCCGTCCAAAAAGGCTATTAAAACATATCTATAATATCTTCTTAGGGTGCATCGTGATGCCCATAGCTGTCGCTGTTATAGGTGGAGGTGTTATCGGCGAGGCCGTTGCGAGAAATCTGATTTCAAGCGGATATGATGTTATTGTTTCTGAAAAGCGGGTTGAGAGGGTAAAAGACCTTGAGAAGACGGGTTTAAATGTCACCACGGATAATGTGGCGGCAGCCAGCCGGGCGGAAATTGTCATTTTATGCGTTAAACCGAAGGATGTTGAGGGGGTTCTTAAAGAGGTCCGTGAAGAGATCAAAAACAAGGTGGTCATATCGCTGGCCGCAGCTATAACTCTGGATTTTCTTAGGAGGATAGCGCCTGAAGCCAGGTTTATTAGGGCTATGCCTAACCTTGCAATAATTGTCCGTGAATCTTTTATTGCTTATTGTTTAAGCTCAGATTTAAGCAGCGAAGACTTGAAAAAAGCCATCGGGGTGTTAAGCGCCCTTGGAAGCGCCAATGAAGTTGATGAGTCTCATATGGATGCTATAACGGCTCTAAGCGGATGCGCGCCCGCTTACCTGTCGTTGATAGCTGAAGCCATGATGTATGCCGGATTGGAGGTTGGTTTAGAAAGGAATCTGGCCCTAACGTTGGCGGCTCAAGCAATGGTTGGCACTGGAAAATTAATTCTTAAGGGGCGTAGGGCGCCATCTGAAATACGGGATATGGTTACGACGCCAGGCGGCGTTACAATAGAGGGGTTATTTGAGCTTGAGAAGTTTCCGATCAGGCATGCATTTATGAGCGCTGTTAAGGCTGCTGCCGAGAAGTCCCGCAGGATAACTTTGGCTCTCACTAAGGGGTGAACGAGTTAAGCCTAAACTTTATCTGTCTTCGCCAGATCCTTAAGTCTCTCAATACCTTTTATTTCTTTAATGAAGTCGGCTACGCTCTTAGGCAGCAATTCCTCCCAGTTAACGCCGGCCAGCATTCTACGCCTTATCTCCGTGGCTGAGCATACATTCCTCCTGAAGAATGGTATTGATTCAACCTTAAAGCCGCTTTCAATAAATAGGCGTCTTGTTAATGGCTCATTTGAATATACAACATCGAATTTTGGAACGTAGGAGCACACGTGTGAAACCCATATTCCATGAACATCTAGATCTATAACTGGTATAATATAGTATTTCGCTGGATCTACGCCTGCCTCGTTAAGTGCAATTCTAATCATGTACGCTCTTTCACCGGCGGTGAACGGGTTTTCAAGCGTATGGCTTTCTTGGGCGCTTCCCACCACTATTATAATTTCATCAGCGTTACGTAGAATATACCTGACCGCTTCAAGATGCCCAAGATGGAACGGTTGAAAACGCCCAACGTAAAGAGCTCTTATAAACCTCTTTGCCAGCGTCCCTTCCGGGATCACCTTAACCTTTTCTTCATCTTCGCCCTTTGAAGGGCATGATGTTTCCAAAGGTTCAGACATGGCTTGAAGCCTCTATACTTTCCCGCCTCATTTATATCTTTGGCTGCGGCCAAGCGAGCGCTTCTTATCCCTTAAGCTTTATTAAATGTATATATTAAGATTGTCTTAATATCCTTCTTAATACTTTTTATGCCTAATTTCCAATGATGAAACGCATGAAATTAAAACCAGATGCATTAAACCCGGATTCCCTTTTGACTTAGCGGGAGCTGGAAACTGAGATTCTGGTGAAGTTGAAGCGGGGATAACAGAAAGATATTGAAGGGAATAGACATTTTAATAAATAGTGTAGTATGGAGAGTGGAATGTGATGGGGAGGCTTAAGTTTGCCATGCTGGTGCTTTGCACTGTTCTATTGCTGATCGCTTGTTCTAGTATTTATCATATTGGCTTTAACGTTGGATATGATGCCGGATGGGAAGAGGGGTATTTCAGCGGGCATAGCGACGGATACTCCAGCGGCTATATTCATGGTAATCAAACGGGCTTTAAAGCGGGCTACACGCTTGGGTTTAGTCAAGGGAATGAAACGGGCTATTCCGTTGGATATAACCTTGGCTATAGCCTTGGCTACAAAGCTGGATATGAGGAAGGCGGACAGGATGGATACAGTCAAGGTTACCTTGCTGGTTTTATCTATGGAAACTTCAGGGTATAATGCGGGCTATGAAGTTGGGTATGACTCTGGCTACATTCAAGGGGTGGTCGAGGGTGCTGGGAGAGGCTACACTATGCGGGATCAAACATATAGTTGAAGCCCTACGCTTTATGTGGACGGATCAAACGGATGAGCATATGTACATGGAGAATTACACATGTTTAAATTTCGCAGCGGACTTTAAGGAGAACGCGTTTGAAGCAGGCTATAGATGCGGCTTTGTTTATCTCAAATTTTCCGAGGGCGCCCATGCTTTAGTGTGCTTTAATACGACGAGCAGGGGGATAGTATTTATAGAGCCTCAATTCGATGTAATAGTGAGGGTTGAGGTCGGCGTTCGCTATTGGGTTGATAATGGGTTCCAATGCCTAGATTGTGATGACATAATAATCGATTTTGTTATAATTTGGTGAGGTTGAATGACATGTGGTGTTTGCTTGCGGGAAGGATTTATGAGATTCATAGGCTGCAAAAGTATAGAAGCCTAGAAATATTTATGGTTTCATGAGGAGTTGTTGCCGTGGTTGAACGTGAAGATCTGCTTAAGCATCTTTCAGGCATGTCGGATTTTGAAAGAGCCGTTTTGATGGCTACGTTTGAGATACCTAGGGGTAAGGTTAGCACATACAAGAGAATAGCCGAGATGGTTGGGAAGCCGCGCGCATATAGGGCTGTTGGGAACGTGCTTCATAAGAACCCGCTGGCTCATGTAATTCCATGCCATAGGGTCGTTAGGTCGGATGGTAGAATAGTGGGTGAGACCAGGGAGGAGGTTGAGGCCAGAAGGCGTCTGCTGGAGGAGGAGGGCGTGCCGATGGTTGGTAATAGGGTTAAGATCAGCGGGGAAATAATCTATTAGTATTAGGGAGGGGTTGCAGTCCATCGTTTTACTGCTTTCACATCCAATTGTTCATTTCCCAAATTCTCTTGCAGAATAAGCATCCTTCTCCCTTTTCTCCTGTTTCACGATCGCTTATGATGATGCGGATCTGACTGTAACCCGAGTTTTTTGAGGTTTTTGAGTTTACGGGCAGAGCTGTCTGAATTAAATAACCGTATATTGACTGATTTCCGCCCGCCGCTTCCTTCACCTTATTTATTTCAAGAACCTTCACGGTTTGCTCGTCTATGATAACTTCAATGTCCTCCTTAGTTAGGTTCGGTGCAATGTCAATTATGCTAAAATTATTGCTTACGTTACGTATCTCATCCGGTGATGGCGGGAACCCAATGCCGAGACGCTGCGAAAACTCCTTTGACCTTTTGAGGCTCATGGGTCGGAAATATATTTGCATGGAGGGTAATCCGCCCTGAGGCATCCAGGCGTTGATTGCGTAAACTTCAAGGCCGTTGATGCGGGGATTAACTTCTAAATCCTGATAGGCCGGGATGTTCCACGCCCAATACTCAAGGTTTTTTACCGCATAGTCTTTACATGCCCATAAAGCAATGTAGTTTCCCTCGTTAACGTTCAGGTTATATTTGCCATCCGCATCGGAGAATGTCTGATAAAGTACTTCAAACTCTTTGCTCACAATTACAACAGTTGCTCCCTCTATCGGGTTACCCTCGAAATTCGTCACTTTTCCATGTATTTTAATCAAAACCGCAGCCTTCTTCCAGCATCTGAATATATTTTCTGTGTTCGTTTCACATTTACTTATTATTTTTGAAATTATGTTTCTGAATATTTAAACATGTTTCCATAATGGATTTCTAATCATTTTGGCTGATATCCAAAGTTTACTTTTATTAGTTCGTATCGCTGGGTGCCAGCTCCAGCTTCCTCAGCCGCATTCAGCATGATCCTCCAGTCTGGTGCCACATGCGTTGCGCCCGGCGTTGCCTTCCAGCGGAGCTTTGCAATGGCATTAAATTTTTCGCTTCCTCTCTCCATTACGCCTGACGCCTCAGCCATCGAGCCGGGGATCCCCGGAGAATCATTCACCATATCTATGCATGCTCTGTCCACTGCTACGGGATCTTTTGAGGCGAACGTTCCTAGATCTGGAACTACGGGTATTCCGACGAAGGGGTCGCAGTCGCATAGCGGGACTATGTCCATGGCGAGGTTAATGAAGGCGCATTTACCCTGGAAATATTTAACGATGCCGGCAGCAGCTTCCCCCACCCTTGCCTGCTGTTCCAGAATGTTAGGGAAGCTTCTTGATGTGAATGCTTTTTGCGGGCAGTAATCTACGCAGAAGGCGCAGTCGATGCATTTTTCCGGGAGTATTCTGGCTTTATTATCGGATAAGACTATTGCTTTTGTTGGGCATATAGGTACGCATTCGCCGCATCCATCGCATTTCTCCCGGTCTATTTCCATCTTAGCATTATGGTGTATCCACCATTTTCCCTGTTTTGACTGGCACCCTACGCCGACGTTCTTGAGGGCTCCACCTACTGACATAACATCGTGGCATTTGAAGTGGGCTAAACTTATAAGAATGTCGGCTTCAGCTATCGCTGGAGCAATATAAACCTTGTTAATAAATTTTCCTTTAACGTCAAATTCTACGGATTTTAACCCTTTAGGCGCATCCGCAAAGATCACTGGGCACCCCATTGTTTCAGATGTGAAGCCGTTCATTGCCGCGGTTTTTAATCCCTCATCGAGGGATCTTCTGGACCATGAGGCCTCGCCATGCTCGTCATAGAGAACTTTTCCGCCGGAGAATAAAGTGTCGCAAACGAACGGTTTGCCGCCCATTTCCTTAATTTTGTCAGCTACTTTTCTGACGTAGATTGGTCTAATGTAGCATTGGGTATAAAGTTCCCCGAAGTGCACCTTGATAGCTACTGTATCGCCGGGTGAAATTGCATCTTCGAGTATTTTGCCAGCTAGCTCCTTAGTTTGATATACAAGGCTGTGGGTGTACCATTTAGTCGGCGGAACTCGGGGAATATAATCTATGGGTACATTAGCGCTTACAAAATAAACCTTGGACCTACTCATTGATCATCACGCTTTTAGGTAATTTGCCACCGCTCTTAAAAAATTATTTATTATTGCCGCAGTTTTTAAGCCCTCAAGCTCGGAAAGGCGCCTCATTGATCTGGCTGATTTATTTTGCTAAACATGTGAGAGAAGATCAAGTTTAGTTTAAGGAGTAAGATTTTAATAACACTGATATTGTTTATTAGTCTCGGTGGAACATTAATCACGTTAAATAAGCGGGAAGGATGCGCATTGAATAATCAGGCTCAGTATTTGTCCATTCCTGGCGCGACGACTGTTGGAATTATGTGTTCAGATGGGGTTGTATTAGCTTCTGAAAAAAGAGTATCATATGGGAACTTTGTGATGAGCAGGGCTGGGAAGAAGGTTTTCAGGATTTCTGAGCATATAGGCGCAGCATGTGCCGGGTTAGTTTCAGACATGCAGATACTGGCCCGTGAGGTTGGGGTTTACGCTAGCCTCTTTAAGATGGAAGCCGGTAGGCCTATGACAGTTAGAGCCGCAGCGAAGGTTATGTCGAATCTTCTATTCAATAGTAGGTTGTTTCCGCTCATAACGGAGACAATTATTGGTGGGGTTGACGATGAGGGCCCGTCGCTCTACGTACTTGACATTATGGGTTCAACGATACCTGACAAATACGCGGCTGTCGGCTCAGGGGCTGAGATTGCCATAGGCGTTCTCGAAGAAGCATATAAGGACGGTATGACGGTTGAGGATGGCAAAGGACTTGCCATTAAAGCCATTAAATCCGCCATAAGCAGAGACGCCATGAGCGGGGATGGAATAGACCTGCTGATAATAACGAAGAATGGAATAAGCGAGGAATCAATAAAATTCTAAACTAGCGCTGAAGACGCCCATATTTTCTTTTGGAACGTAAATTTAAACTTATTTGCTTTCTGGTTTGGCTCAAAATTTGCATTTTGCTGGTTATTTTCAACCTGGAGAGGAATTAATTGCTGTTGAGAGGACAACGGGTGTTATTAGCTATGAGAAAAGAGGAGAGGTGGATGCTGCAATAGTGATGGAAGCCATTAAGAGAATTGAGAGTTACGAATGGAACAGTCTTGAGACATGGAACATAAATAAAACCTATTGTACAAATTCAGCAATAAGAAATGCTAAAATCAGCGTGCAGTAAGGAAAAGGCGCTAACTGACGCAAGCAGAATTTAGATTTAAAATAAAAACTTTTATTATTTAATTTTTATTTTTCATTTTTAGGGTGATAAGGGCTGTGTCTCAGCGAGAGAGAAAGCGTAAGCGCAGCCTCATAGATGAGTTTTTCGGAGGATACTTTCTCGAGGATATAGAATCCTTCCTTAAAGATTTCGCGGAGGACTCCTCCGTAGGCGGCTACTCCATAAGCGTGATTCAAACACCAGAAGGCACAAGGGTGAAAGCAAAAGTCAGTAAAGACACGGATGTAAACGCGCTCAGAAAACAGCTTGAAAAGCAATATCCAGGCGCAAAAATAGAGATCGAAGGTGGCAGGCAAGAGCCGCTAATAAGGGAGATATCCACAAAGCCAGTGTATGAAGAAAAAGCCAAGAAAGAAAAGGAGTGAAACGCCTTCGCACTCGCGAAATTGCATATTCAGAGATGTGAGCGCCTCCAAACCTAGATCTGTAAGAGCGGTGAATCCGAAAAGATGATGCCAAGGACAGTCCTTAAATAAAAGTTGGAGGGCGCATGAATATGATAATTGATGTGCATAATCATTATTGGGGAGGAAAGGATTTTCTTAAAAGGCTGTTGAACGGTATGAATGAAGCAGGCGTTGATAAAGTTTGCTTGAGCGGGCTCGGTATTGACGGGATGCCTGGAAATGAGGCTGTTGAAAAAGCGTTTAAGGAGCAGCCTGACAGAATCATTGGTTTTGGGGTTATACTTCCCGGAAGGGACCCATTTGAAAAAGTTGACGATCTCTACTCGAGGGAATTTAAAGGTCTAAAAATGATTGTTCCAACCAAAAGATATGATCACGAGGACTTTACGCCTTACTACCAAAAGGCAGAGGATTATAGTATGCCCATCCTATTCCATACAGGCGTCATAATGTCATTTAAGGAGGATAAGGATCTAGGCACGTCTTCATCATACATGCGCCCCGCATATCTCGATAAAATTGCGAGGGTTTTTCCAAAGCTGAAGATAATAGCGGCACATATGGGCGACCCATGGTTCTTGGAGGCTTACAGAGTTGCTCAGTACTGTCCAAACATGTG
>CALKGV010000055.1 GCA_938091805.1 uncultured archaeon
ACCCTACCACGCTCCCTCACAGATGATAAAGCCTGAATCTCCTATCCCATACGCCCTCCCCCTGCCATCGCCTAAGCCTCCTCCAAACAGTCTTATATGAGCCATAGCGTATAGGCATATCCATCCATCAGCATCCAGTAACAAGCACGTACAGAATGCCGTTTATCGTCATCCTATCATCAGCCCCAGAGCCTACCAACCCTAGCCTTAGGAGGAAGCAAAGGACTAATGAACCCCCACTCACCATCAGAAAGCTCAAGAAACTCCATACCAAAACATAATCAAAAAAGACTTAAATAGTTTTGAGATGAGTTCATTAGCTAAAAACTTCATGAGCAACGTATCTGCCTCACAGCTCACATGCCGAGGCAATACCTCATACATTATGGTACCCCCAAGAAATAGATGCCGCGGTGAAGGGAGTAGTTGACTTGTTCCGTCTACCTGAGGGAGGGCTAGTTTTTGGGCTGAAATAGATCCAGGGGTTCCCTTTTGAAATATAGAAGCCCTGTTTCAAGCCTTCAACAAATACGGTGCTTAGAAAAACCGTTTTACCCAAGGGTCTCTATTGTCTCTTTAACCCTCTACTTCTAAGAGCGAGGATTACGATTAGCGCTAAGCCGATAAGTACTCCAATGAGAGGCCCGTATCTTTTTACCCAATAAAGGATCTCATGATAAGCGAAGGCCTTACCTAATAATTTTTGATCCATAAAATCGAGTATACGTGCCAAAACAAGATCTAGAGGAACATTGTGTCCAGCATCATACCAATACACCTGCTTGGGTTCGCCAGCAGCCTCATAAAGTTGCCTTCCAGCCTCTGCCGGAACGATTTTATCGAACCTCCCTAGGTGGAAGACTACTGGTCTAGGTGAGAAGTATCCTATGAAATTAATTGGGTCTATCGGGTCGAGAATTTTCTGCAGTTCTTCGTAGCTCATGCCTTCCCTTTCCAAGTATTCTCTTATAGCCGGCATCGTATAATGTTGACTCTCCCTTATCATGAGGCTCATATTTCCGCCAGCAACGATAAGCGCCGCCGCCCTTATTCTGGGCTCAACACCTATAAATATTGCGCCTAGAATCCCACCCATGCTCCCACCGACATAGCCAACTCTTTCGATGTTTATTTCTGGTCTAGTTTCCAGGTAGTCGATGGCCCTCCTAAGGTCTATTATTGTCTGTATAATGCCCCTAACTGAATCATTAACATCTGGGGAGTATAGCTCCCTTCCGCTTTCCCTTCTCTCGCCATGATACTCGGCATCTATAGCCATTAATGCATAGCCTCCCCCAGCAACTAGGTCAGCAGCCTCACGGATATCGTCTTTTGACCCCCCATAACCATGAAGGAAAATGATGCAAGGCACCTTACCCTCCCTTTTAGGAAGTAGTAGAAGACCAGGAACCCTTTCACCATTGACAGAATCGAAATAAACTTTTATGAGCCTATAATTGCCCTTATCCTCGATAATCTGCTCATGAACATTAAGGGGAAGCTCCCTATCATACTCGTAATATCTGCGGAGATCCTCACCCATCGAGGCATTAACACCCCAGAGATAGGGAACGTATATCGCAAAGATAAATAATTTCAAAAATAATTCTAGCATACTCATCCCTTAAGTTTTTCCCTCCAGTTCACATATTGATTTCTGGAACCGCATCGACTCAATTTAAATTAGCCTCAACATTATTTGATACCGGATCTTTAAATAAGCTTTTCAAAGGGAAGCGCATAGAAAAAGCGTTGTAAGGACGTAATAAAGTGGATTAAAAATATAGGCACCATATTAAGCAAACGTTTAAAATGTTTCTGTTATAAGCGGAAAGCTAGTCTTTCCCTTATATTATTGAGGATAACCTTCATGTCTTCTCCTCCGAGCAGCGGGAAGGCTTTGATCTCCCCTTTTATCACATCTCTTTTTCCAAGCATACCTATCCCGTAGTCTGCGTTAAGGAATCTACCTAATGCTTCGGCTTTTACTTCCACATTATGAACTCTTCCATGATACTTCTCTTTCGGGAAGGCCGGATGGGTTGCCTCAGCAGCATCTTTTACAAGGGTTTTTGGACTGAGTATAGAGAGTATTCGCTGATTGCCAAAGTCTATATCAAAGCATCTGTAGGCTGGAAATACCATCCGCATCTCATCGCTGACGAAGAGGAATATATTTCTGCTCTGAACAGGGAGAAAACCCCTTGGCATGTCTGAAACCTTCTTTTCCGAAATATATTTTATGCCCTCGACGTACTGCGTCTCCGGCATCTCTATACTGATCCATTCATGCTCTATTGGCGTATCCCTTAAAGCATCCAATTCCCACTGATGCAAGTTCCCCTCGGCGACTCCAATCTTCACATGGTTGCCGTAGACTGTAAGCCTAACTATTGTGCTCCTGTGAAAATTGCCCCATGAAGAATCCAGCAGCCCGCTCAAAATAACCTTCATCGCTAAATCTGGTATAAGCCTTCCATTCAACTTTCAGAGCCACCCCAAGCCTAAAGGCGAAAGCAAAACCTCAATTGATGATAATGCTTGATATGTTGATTCAAAATCTGATATGCCTAGAAATACTGATCTGCGGAAACCACCGTTAGGATTCTGGAACTTCGCCACAAACCTTAGAGTCTCCATTGGATACCTGATCTTCTCATTTAGGATTTCAAGAGATTTGATGCCGAAATATGTATCTTCCAAATAAGTTGGTGCAGCCCCGGGAGTATGTGTAAACCCGCCTTCAGCATGCTCATGCAACCTAATCCATTTCAGCGTATCAGTTAGCGCACTAACATCGTAATTTAGGGCTTTTAGGGTTCCGAGTGCATAATACGTTGAAGCAATTCTGGAACGCTTAACACTACCGAAACTTCCATCAGCATTCTTAATCGACAATAATCTATCAATAACATTTTCAGAGTCTACTTCAGCGTTAAGTGCTGTAGATAGGTCGACGAGTAAATATATACTTTCAACCTCCGACAGAGTCTCAACATTTATGTAAGGGCTCTCCAGGCTCCCAATTAAACTGGGAAGATAATCGCTAAGCCATCTTAGAGGCCTTAAGGGTTTCTCACCAAACCTGAGGAGAGACTTAACTACATAATATGCGACCTTAATCGAATCGAACCTTCCATCCGCATGTTGAATACTCTTTAGGAACTTAACGGTTTCATCCACCTTTACTGGATGAACGCCCAGCATGTCCATTATATTCAAGGCATAGAACGTGTCTTGAGCATTCGACTCAGTCCACCTGCAAAATGTGTAGCCTCCATCAGAATTTTGCCTCTCAAGAATATAGTTTACAATGGCATCTAGATTGATTAGTTCCAACATTGAAGTTCGCAAGTTCATTAGGGGCTTCAACCCTTACACCAGCTTCTGGCACAGATCATCCATGTATCAATAAGTAGGAGCCATCAGCCCGCATATGCCAGAGCGGGCGGTTAAGGGCGGGCCCCATCGCCCATTAAACGTTGTGAGAAGCATCCTCTTATTTAAGTTTTTTTAATTCTTGCTTCTTCTATGTTGAAGCATGTGAAAATGAGACATCTTGGATCATGAATCCTTCTTTTATGCGATATACATATCAAGACGAAGAACTCTAAAGATTCAATAAGGACATTAAGTCTATAAATTAGAATAAATCAGGGAATAGTTTGTGGATGATGTTGATTTATTAGGTGGCTACATTACCTCTCTCTGTGGAGGCAAAAATTTAACTTA
>CALKGV010000056.1 GCA_938091805.1 uncultured archaeon
TCATCAACCCCAGAGCCTACCAACCCTAGCTTTAGGAGGAAGCAAAGACCTAATAAGATTCCATTCCCCATCACTAAGCTCACGAAACTCCATGTAGAAGGCATAAAAGAGGGAAACTTAAATAGTTTTGCAATGAGTTCATTATTACGAATGGATCAATCTGAAAGGACGCTGCGTGTGACAGAATCTTTATGTAGCCGCATTCATGAGTTATTGTTAAGGCTGCCATTGCTAGGGCAACCCCGATTAATGAGGAAATTATGGACCAGGGAAGAATCTTGATTAAAAGATCTCTCTTTAGAAGTTTTTTAGATGCACCGATCAATCTTAAAATGTTTATTTCGCCTTTATGCTGAATTATTATAGTTTTTGCAGCCGCTGTTATGCTTACGCTTGAAAACAAAAATATTACAGTCAATAGGATTAATAGAGCCTCTCTAGTAAAGCCGTATCTTTCCATGTAGCTCCTCATGAAGTTTTAAGCCTCTTCAACCCCTATATCCTCGATGCTGAACCGCATAATTACTCTGGGTATGATCGTCTCTATAGGCGGTTTTGGAACCCCGGATCCATCCTAATTCTGATCTGAAACCGGTTCAGATGCTTCCTTAGCAACCTCATCGAAGATTGCATCAGGGTTTACTAGGCTTCTGTTTATCTTGAACCTTATGAGGGTGACCTGCCCATAGTCCGCTCCTTATATTGTAGATGGCCACGATATCTTCTTCCTCACTAAGGTAAGCTGCTAAGCTCCTTTGGAAGCCTAGGAGGTTAAAGGCAGTCATTGAGAAAAGCATGGATGACAGGTTTAGCGTCAGCGCTAGGGTTAGAATACGTTGCCTTTTTATGTAGTTGAAAGCTGCAAGCCTCAAGTTTACCACAGCCACCGAATCTTTTAAGACAGGGCTAAGCGGACCATTCCTATTACTGACTTATAGGCGCATAAGCCTAAATTTGCTGTTCAACATATTTTATGCGTGTGGATTTAAAGGCGTGCTAGCCGTTTGACGCATTTACTGGCTGGTTGCTTTACATGGAATTTTTGCCCATCTCTAGTTTGCTGGCTACGTCTTTAATGTCTAGGAGGATAAATATCGCTCCAGCAAGCGCAAATATAAAGGATAGGCCTTGCAGTATCTCCATTATGCTTGTCTTTTTTGTGTATAGCCATATCACGATCGGTTCGCTTGATTTGGTCATGATTGTTAACATAACTGTTGCAATTGTGATTAGCAGGAGCCCTATATGGTAATGATGTATTCTTACACCATGCACAACTATTTTTGAGTTGATCTGCCGGTTTAATGCTAAAAGAGCTGCAAACACCGTTGCTAATGGTAGAAGTGGAATCCAGAGTGGATATTTGAAATTAAATTGCGTCTTAATTTCATAGACTGATCTTCTTTGCCAATAAACTGTTAAGAACCCTTTATCTAGGCATATCCACAAAAAATATCCATTTAATACGCTGTTGAGAAGTATGAAGGTCATTATGAGAGCGGAAAGAATTGAGGTTGCTAACAAAAATATTTTCTTCATCCCGCCATAAACAGTTTCGTTCTCTCCAGATTCTTTCCTCAAACGGTTAAGCCTCACTTTTATGAAGTTAATTTCGATCATTATATTGTGAGGTTTGAGTTAGCATCCGATTAGTTCAATTTGAAGATGTTATATTTATCTCTCCCCTAAAAATCGGAATAACTGAACGTGCGTCTTTCAGCTACTGATCTAATGCTTATTGAAGACCTCAAGGTAGCGTATTCTTCAATGAGTTTAGCGCTAAGTTTTCTGCCATATGAGATCACCATGTTAAAGAAACCTAGAACTTCAACACGTTTTCCCCAGAAAGAGGTTTTAAGGTGGAACTTAGGAAAATAAAGAACAAATATCTTTATTTTTCCTATTTCCTATATATGGAACGCTTGAAGCATAATTAATGATCACTGTGGAAAAGTGATGGCTGCTTGAAGATTGACCTTCATGTTCACACGGTTCATTCAGACGGAAGTGGAACCGTTAAAGATGTTTTAAGGACGGCTAAGTCTAAGGGCTTAGACGGCTTAGCGATAACCGATCATAATACAATTAAAGGATATTTTGAAGCCAAATTGTACGATTCCGGTTTACTGGTTTTACCTGGCTATGAGGTGCGCACAGACGCTGGCCATGTGCTCGTGATAGGTCTTGAGAGGGCACCGCCTAAAATCGAAATTATACGCTACGAGGACATCATAAGATGGGTTAGGAAACTAGGTGGATTAACCATCCTAGCCCACCCGGCTGCTGGAAGAATAAGCTTAGATAGGTGGATACATTGTAAGCCCGACGCTGTGGAGGTTTTAAATGCATCATACCTTATATACGGATTCTTCGTGAAAAGAGGCTTAAGAATCGCCGATAGGCTTGGAGCGCCAAGCGTCGCTGGAAGCGATGCACACTGCCCCGAAAACGTGGGTAACTCTTACATTATTGTTGAAGCAAGCAACCCCAGTAACGACGATGTTATTGAAGCCATTAAGTATGGAAATGTGAGTTTTGAAGGGAAATTATCCCCTCTCTCAACCAGAATTAGAGCGGGATTGGGATACATGCTTTCAGTCATGCTGCCGAGCACGCATAGCTAGCAACGGGCGGCGAAGACTTTTACTCTTTAGGTTATCCAGAGTATATATCCGCTATCCCATTTGAGTATATGTGGTTCAGAGTTAAGGTTTTCTCAACCCACCCACACGGCAGGTCGACGCTGTAGCTGCCATATATAACATATCCATTTTAATCATCCGGTCATATGTAAAAAGGATTCTGGGCTGACCGCTTTCTCCATTCAGGTATTTTAGACCCTGAAATTCGTCAACCCTCAAATTAAAGTAGCATTTAAGTATGTAAGCGATTTTAACATCGCACGCAACAGTTTTGTCGCTGAGAACCGTTTTAACCCATCTGGCAGCCTCATATTCCTGAACCCTATAGAGCCAGAAATATCCCATATAGCGTTCCTGAAGGTGGATTGCGGCGTAAACGCCGAAAACATTTAGGGACAGCGTGAGGAGCATAATGATTGCGACGCTTGCTTTAGCTGTTTTCCTTAGCCTCCAGCGCTCATAAATCTCATGAAGCCCAATTGCCAGGAGGATGGCGACCGGAGGTTGAAGGAAGTTTATTCCGCGGTAGGCTAATGTTAAACCTAAGCTGGGATCTCTGCTTCCGAAGACTGCGTATCCCTCCAGCCCGAGTACTGCTGCCAGCCAGAAAAGCGGCATAACATACTGCTCATCATGCATTTTTCTAATAGACTCGTATCCTAGAATACATAGGGGCGCAGCCGCGATGAACGGACCCGCATATACGATGTAGCGAGCTGGCAGCACTGGTGCACCTGGTATAAGCGCTCTTACCGTTGTGAGCCATATGAGGAGGAGCGTTAAGGCGAGAGCCACATTGCATATAAAAGCCATTATCGACCATTTTTTTAATCCGTGGTTTAAAGGAGAGCCATAATGCCAAAGATAACGTGAGCATTTGGTAGGAGGCTGCTGAGAACCAATCTATTGCGGATATGAAATCAAAAGCCCAGTTTGCGTAGATCAGAAGATATATGAGCATTAATAAAGCAAGCATCATTGGCAGCAGTAGGCTGCGGATTTCAGCGTTCTTCTCTATTTTCTCCCCAATTACAAGAGATCCTAGAATCGCGGAGCCTAAAATGGCTACTGTAAACATCGCCGTAAAATGGTGGGATAGAACAAGAGATGCTGATGTTAATGTAAAAAGCAAAATCTTTTTCCAATATTTTATGTCCCGGTTTAAATATAGAAGGATAAGTGTTAAGTAAAGCGGGTGTGCATACGTTTCACCCTTAACCCCAGCCGTTAGGATGACGTCGCTGATGGAAGTTGCCAGAAAAAGCGATGCTAAAAGCGAGACGCCCTTCTCACTGTATAGTCTACACACAACTGCATAGAAAAAAGGATGGATGATGCGCCCGCAAGCGGCACATAGAAAGCCATAGACTGGATTGGTTGAAACCCGCTTATTGCGGAAACCACCGCTCCGAAAAGTTTTTCGCCAACGTAGTTATGTTGGCTACCGAAAACCTTTACATCGTTTAAGTAAACAGGCGAATACTTAAGGAGGAGCTCAGCATATTTAATAGAGGGCCAGGAATCCACGGAAAAGGGTAAACCGCTAATCAGGTGAGGATAAACCCTTAGGATCGCAGCGACCGCGAAGGGTATGAATGCGCAGAATATTAATTCAATGTCCACCTTGATTTTTTTAGATTGCGAAGCATATGTGCGCGTCCTTTTAATAATCAGTAGCACTTTAGAAACCATAATTAAAAGAGATAATGATACAATTGCGGAGACTTTTCCGATCCCTAAAGGCGTGCAATTAAGCGTTAACCCAATTAGAGGAATTAGAGCCAAACTTGTACTGACTGATAAAGCCGCCCTTTCTATCGACTTAACCTTGTCCTCTGGAAATAGCATCTGGATGACTGCGAAGCCTGGGAGCAGAATGAGAAAAAAGGTTAGGATGAATACGAAGTATATGTAAGGCCGCACGTGAGGGAGTAAAAATATCGCTAAGGTTGCTATGATGGTGAAGCCTATAAAGATTTTGGGATCATACGCTGTGGAGGAGGGAAAATGGATCTTCAAATTGGCTGAAGCCCCTCTTTATGCTTCTTATTGTTTTCATCCAAATAAAATATTCCGTGATTAATGCGTAAAAGCTATGCCATCACCGATGCTGTCCTACGCCATTAAAGGGTTGCTTTTGAAAGAGGGTTTGGGTTTTCCAGCGGTTTAGGCTAGAATTTCTATGATTTTACAGGGATATTATTTCCGAGCTAAGCGATTCAATTTGAGAATTGTAAAGGGTTATGTTCCCTTCAAACCACATTTGAAGATTATTCGTTTGGTCTGTAAGCGTCCGTATTTGAGAATCTTTTTCATTTATTACTGATGCGTAGTTCGCTATCACCTCAACTAAACCTGACGCTAAAACCACGCATAGTATTTCAAGCGCAATAGCTAAATTTCTACTCACAAATTTCTCTTCGCTCATGCCCCTAACCCTCAATTCCCTCATTAACCGCAAAAATATAAGGTTTAGCGCAGGGCTGAGAACAATAGAGTTTACATATTAAATGAAGGGATAATTAAATATTTGTGATTTGTGCATTGGCTCGTTCAAATAATTTTCAATTTAGCTGGCTGATCAATATGGTTGAGATTAAAATTAGCATTATCGGCGCGGGCAGCGCCACATTCTCAGTTGGACTTGTTAGGGATCTCTGTTTGACACAAGCCTTGAGGGCAGCACCGTTAACTTCATGGATATAAACCGGGAGAGACTGGACGCCGTTTATGCATTATGCAGGAGATACGCTGACGAGGTTGGCATCAATTTGAGACTTGAGAAGACGATGGATAGAAAGGAGTCGCTTAAGGAAGTTGACTTCGTTGTTAACACTGCTATGGTTGTTGGCTACGGCGGTTATAGGGCGGGCTGGCAAATAGGATTTAAGCACGGCTATAGGTTCGGCGGCAGCTATCACATCATGCATGACGAGGGATTCTGGATAAACTACCACCAGTTTAAACTTTTTGAGTCAATAGCGGATGATATTCTAGACATATGCTCAGACGCATGGTACATTAAGGTTGCAAACCCGGTTCTAGCAGGCGTCACCATGATAGGGCGCAAATATCCCAAGCTTAGGTTTGTCGGCTTATGCCACGGTTACCGCGGAATATTTGAGATCATCCATGCTCTTGGGCTAGACGCCAGGCATGTAACCTACCTAGTGCCCGGGGTGAACCACTTCATATGGTTAACCCACTTCCACTATAGGGGCGAGGATGCGTATCCGCTCCTAGACGATTGGATTGAGAATAAAGCTGAGAAATACTGGGAGAATATTCCGCCAAGCAGCGGTCTAGGACCTAAAGCTGTAGACCTTTATAGGAGATTTGGCATTTTCCTAATAGGGGACACATGCACACCGGGAGGGGGCTCATGGCCCTGGTGGTATCACATTAATGATGAAACGGAGAAGAAATGGAAGGAGAACCCTAGAAAATGGTGGAATTTCGTGCTTGAGCCGCAGGAAAAGGATCCAGTTGCGGAGCTAATGAAACTTGCTTAGGATCCTAAAGTGAAGGTTACAGATGTATTTACGCGTAAATCTGAGGAAAGCATAATCGACATCGTTGAGTCTATTGCCTGCGACAGCCCGAGGGTTTTCCAAGTTAACATCATGAACAGCGGTAGCCTTGTTCCTGGCGTGCCCTGCAACTTCGAGGTTGAGGTTCCGGCTTTAGTGAGCAGGAGGGGGGTTCAGGGAATCAAAACCGATGGGTTGCCGAAGCCATTAATCGCATATATCCTCAGAGACAGGGTTGCGCCAGTTGAGACGGAGCTGGAAGCCTACGAAGCCGGAAGCAGGGAACTCCTACTGCAACTGATAATGATGGATCCGTGGACAAGATCCAAAGAGCAGGCTGAAAAACTCCTAGAAGACATATTGAATCTGCCATTTAACAAAGAAATGAAAGAACACTATAAGTGATGGCAGTTCAAGAATACCTTTGTTCAATGCGGATTGTAATAGTATAACTATTTTTAAAGGTATTCGTCTTGAGTCTTTTTATTAATTGAGCATAATTTTCGCTTAGAATTTAGAGAGAAATCAATTGTATCAAAGATGATTCGCATTTCTATAAAATAATCTGCTCAGGGATATTATCCTTAAATATTTTTAAAGAGCAGATTAAAAATCTCTTCTTTACTGGTGATTAAATGCGGGTTGACGAGATTAAACAAATAGTTAAGGATGAAATAGTACAAAAAAAGGAAGAGGGCTATGACGTCGCAGATGTTGAGGAGAGATTTTTAAAGACTGAAATAAAAACGGAGTCTGAGCTGAAAGATTTTTTTAATGCTTTAGAAAAATGCCCGCCTAGATCAGATTTCCCATATAAAGAGCCATCAGATCTTCAGGAAATAGTATCTGAGAGGCTGAGAAAAATTGAGAAAATGTCTATGGCTCTTTCTGATGAAGATTTATTTGATAAGATTTATGGCGGTTGGCTTGGTCGCTGCGCTGGTTGCCTGCTTGGGAAGCCGGTTGAAGGCTTAAATCGGGAGCAAATTGAGATCTGGCTAAAGATTGCAAAAGCTTATCCCTTAGAAGATTATTTCCCACCAATACGGGATTTACCTGATGAAGCCCCTAAATGGTTAAGGAATAGGCTCTCTTACATCGACAATATGCTGAAGAAAACTGGGTGGGTGTTTTACGCGGTCAAATAAATTGTATGGCTCGTGACGATGACATAGACTACACGATCATTAATTTGCATATTTTAGAGAATTACGGCCTTAGCTTTACGGCAATGAATGTTGGTGAAGCATGGCTTCATTTACTTCCTTATATGCAAGTTTATACCGCTGAGCGTGCCGCCTACAGAAATCTCGTTAATGGTCTTGAGCCCCCTGAAGTGGCCATATACATGAACCCCTATAGGGAGTGGATTGGCGCCCAGATAAGAGCCGACATATGGGGTTATGTGGCGCCTGGAAATCCGGAGTTAGCCGCTGAGCTGGCATATCGGGATGCGAGCCTCTCGCATGTGAAGAATGGCATATATGGCGAGATGTTTGTCAGCGCTATGATAAGCGCTGCATTCGCAACAAGCAATGTTGAAGAAATTATTGAAATAGGATTATCAGTTATTCCTAAAAAATCTAGGCTTACAGAAGCCATAAGAGATGTTCTGAAATGGAACAAGGAATATGATGACTGGAGGGATACATGGAGCAAAATATTGGAGAAATATGGGCATTATCATTTTGTTCATACGATAAACAATGCTGCAATAGTTGCTATGGGATTGCTTTATGGTGGAGGAGATTATGAAAAAAGCATATCTATAAGCGTAATGGGCGGCTGGGATACTGACTGTAACGGCGCTACAACAGGGTCAATCATGGGAATAATTCTAGGAGCAAAAAGCATGCCAGATAAATGGATAAAACCCTTAAACAACAATGTAAAAAGCTTCGTTATTGGTTATGATAATAGTAAAATATCTGATCTGGCAAAGCGCACCTTAAGAATCGCCAAAAACTTTTTAGAAAAATAGGAGGCTATAGATAACTACTTTCCGCAGAGAGACGTGGCAACTTAAGGTTTTAGCCTTACATTTCTGATAATCTATCTTATGTTTGGTGTTAGGGATGCTGTTTAGCGCTTTCATCTGTTTGAGAGGAATAGGTTTCCCTTTTGAGCGTAAGGTTCTTGGTTTAGCATTCTATGTTCAGATGTCTAGTCTTAGGAGAACTGCCAGAGCGTTATCTGAGTTTAGGAGCGTTTCCAAGACTGCTGTTTGGAGGTGGATTGTTAAGCTTAAGGCGTGCCTAAGCCTCTCAGTGGATGTTAAGCCCAGGCGCTTTATAGCGGTTTATAGCTGTTGATGAGGAATGCGTTAAGGCGAACGGACTAGAATACTATGTTTTCTCAGCCTTAGACGTTGATGGGAATGAGGTTGTGTGCATGAGGGTCTACCCATCCAGAAGACATCTGAATGCGTTGGGAATTCTGCGGTGAGAAAGTACCGAGTAATAGAGATAGCCGCAACAATCAGCATAACCGAACCAGCAGCATATAACAATACTGTTAAAAAATCTTCCAACCTTAAGATTAATCAATCTTCTGTCGATTATTATGCGGCGCCAAGAAAGATAAATCTTTCTTCCGCATAGGAGTTTAAGGTATTTATTTTCTAAACGATAAAGAGAAATATCGGTTTATCCTTTTTTCAATAATCCACAATATTGAATTGAGGGTTGCACCAATTTGGGCGAAGAAAAAAATTTACGTATCAAAATCGGGGAGCTAAAGAGCGACATCGGCTTACTAAGAAACCTTGAAATCTCCATTGGCAAGCTAATCGGCGAGGAGTGGGCTGAGGAAGCCGGGCCAACAGTGTTTCCATCAATAACAGATCTAAGGGAATGGGACCTGAAGATTTTGCAGCGTTACAAACCATTTTACATGCCATTCTGCGACGTGTGCTGCCTCTGCACCTTCGGTAAATGCGACTTAACCGCTGATAAGCGGGGAGCATGCGGATTAAATATGGCTGGACAGCAGTCACGCATCGTTCTATTGGCATGCTGCATAGGCGCAGCAACACATATATCCCATGCAAGGCACCTCGTCAACCACCTGATAGAAAAGTTTGGTCGAGATCACTCGATAAACGTCGGCGGTTTAAACGTTGAGGTTGAGGCTCCGGTGACGCGTCTAGTCTGTGGTGTAAAGCCTAAAACATTAGGCGACCTGGAGGATGTTTTAAACTATGTTGAACGTGAGCTTACACGCCTTCTATCAGCCACCCACACAGGCCAGGAGGAGAGTAACATAGATTTTGAGTCAAAAGTCTTACACGCCGGCATGATCGACCATGTCGGCATGGAGGTGGCTGATATAGCGCAGGTATCAGTGCTGGGATTTCCGAAGGCTGACCCTGAAGCGCCCCTTGCGGAGATAGGCTTCGGAGTGGCGGACATAACTAAACCTGTTATACTGGTTATTGGGCATAATGTCCCGTCAGCCGCAGAGATAATTAACTATCTCATGGAGAATGGATTATATGGCGGTGTTGAAGTAACTGGCTTATGCTGCACTGCGCATGAAATTACACGTTATAATCCAAGGGCAAAAATAGTTGGTCCAATATCGTGGCAGCTCAGGTTCATTAGAAGCGGCATACCGGATGTGATAGTTGTCGACGAGCAATGTATTCGCGCTGACACATTGGTTGAAGCCCAGAAGATTAAGGCCCCAGTTATCGCCACAAGCGATGTTAACTGTCTAGGCTTACCGGATAGGACAAAGGATGACGTCGACAAAATAGTGCATGACCTTGTGTCAGGAGCTTCTCCAGGAGCTCTCATCCTTGATCCCGCTAAGGTTGGCGAGGTAGCCGTCAAAACCACCCTGCTTGCTGCTCCTAAGCGGATGAAGTTTAAGGCTATACCAGACACCAGCGGCATAATTGAGGATGCGAAGAGATGCCGGAAATGCAATGAATGTAGAAGAGCATGCCCCAACGACCTGCCAATACCTGAAGCGCTTGCAGAGGCATCAAACGGAAATCTTGAGTCGCTCGCAAACCTATATGAGGAATGCATCGGCTGCGCAAGATGTGAAAGCGCATGCCCAGTAGGCCTTCAAATACATAGCTTCATAGTTAAAGCCGCTGAGAAGAAGGTTAAGGAGGAGAAATATAAGATCCGCGTGGGTAGAGGCGCAATACAGGATGTTGAAATAAGGGAGGTTGGTGGGCCAATCGTTCTAGGCGAGATCCCAGGCGTTGTGGCGTTCGTTGGATGCGCAAACTATCCTAAAGGCGGTAAAGAAGTCGCGGAAATGGCTATGGAGTTTGCTAGGAGACGTTATATCGTTGTGTCCTCTGGATGCGCCGCGATGTCAATAGCCATGTATAAAGATGAGGAGGGAAAGAGCCCCTACGAGATTTTTTCGGGAAGATTTGATGCCGGCGGACTCGTGAACGTTGGCTCATGCGTTGCAAATTCACATATTGCCGGAGCAGCCATCAAGATAGCAAGCATATTCGCCAAGCGTAGGCTGCGCGGTAATTACGAGGAGATAGCCGATTACATCCTCAATAGAGTTGGGGCGGCCGGCGTTGCATGGGGGGCAATGTCTCAGAAGGCAGCGGCAATAGCAAGCGGGTTCTGGCGTCTAGGGGTTCCAGTCATTGTTGGGCCTCACGGGCTTAAGTATAGGCGAATGCTGCTGGGCAGAAAGGATAAGCCTGAGGACTGGTACGTTTATGACGCAAGAACAGGCGATAAAGTCTATGTTGGCCCAGCTCCTGAGCACCTGTTCTACGGCGCTGAAACAAAGGAGGAAGCCATGGTTATGATCGCAAAGCTCTGTATGAGGCCAAATGATACTACAAAGGGCAGAGCGATGAAATTAACGCATTACATAGACTTAAGCAAGCGCCTCTTCGGGGTCATCCCAGATGATGTCCACCTGTTTGTGCGCACGCTAGCAGATGTTCCAATAACAATGCGGGATGAAATCATCAAGATCCTTGAGGGCAAAGGCTGGAAGGAAAATATTATACCGGATCCAACGTTATTACCGAGGCTCGTTAGGAAGAGAGGTGGATGACAATATGGGTGTAGCGGTTGAACCTTGGCAGACGGCGGAAATACCTGGTCCGAAGAAGGCGCTGGCTATAACTAACCCTCAAATCGTTGTGTCGCTAATAAAGCGTTCTAAGAATCCAATCATGGTTGTTGGGCATAAGGCCGCTGAGGTTCAGCTGGAAAATGGGCTTCTCATAGATTATATTATCCGCATCAGCGAAAGGGCCGGGATCCCCATCGTATCCACGCCAAGCATACAAAGCGAGTTTATTAAGAGGGGCTTCAGTAGGGTTATAGGTATGCCGCTTGTCGATATAGCGAATAGGCTTGCTGATCCAGAATGGGCAGGAATTGAGGGTAAAGGCGCGCATGACCTTGCAATATTTATCGGCTTCACATATTATGTTGGCTGGCTTATTCTGTCCGGCTTAAAGCATTTTTCGCCGCAAATTAAGACCATCTCAATAGATATGCATTATCAACCTCACGCATCATGGTCCCTCCCAAACATGTCACTAAATGACTGGGGGAAGAACCTTGAAGTGTTGATCGGAGGATTGGAGGTGAAATGAAATGTCCATGTTTTCAGACATACCGGTAGATGTAGGCATAGTATATGAGGGCGAAAGAATAAGGTGGCCTGACACATATGCCGAGTTCGGCGGACCTAGAGTTGAATATAAATTCGAACTTGTTAAAGCTCGAGGGATGAATGAGGTTGAGGATGGAAAAATAACCATAATCGGCCCGGATCTTAACGATTTGGAGAAGAAATCCTATCCATTTGGGATATATGTTGAGGTCGCCGGCAAAGAGATCGAGGAGGAGTTGGAGGGCGTAATAGAGCGGCGAATACACGAATACATAAATTACATCGAGGGCGTTATGCACCTGAACCAGAGATACGACATCTGGATAAGGATAAGCAAGAGATCATTCGATAAGGGCTTAAACTCCTTCACGTATATAGGGAAAGTTCTATATAGGTTGTTTAAGAGCGAACTCCCAATAATAGAGAAGATCCAGATAACGTTCATAACCGACCCGGAGAAGGTTAAGGAGAAATTCAAGGAGGCTATGGAGACGTACGAGAAGCGGGATGCAAGGGCAAGGGGGCTTACAGATGAAGAAGCCGACGCATTCTACGGCTGTACGCTCTGCCAATCATTTGCACCAACCCACGTTTGCGTAATCACACCTCAAAGATACTCAAACTGCGGCGCCATAAGCTGGTTTGATGGAAGAGCCGCGGCTAGAGTCGATCCGAAGGGGCCGATATTCAGAATTAACAAGGGCGAATGCACAGATCCTGTGAAAGGCGAGTGGACTGATGTCGATGAAGCTGTAAAACTTAAGTCTGGTGGGGAGATAAAACGGGTTTGGCTTTACACCGCCTTCGGTTATCCGCATACGTCATGCGGGTGCTTTGAAGCCGTGGCCTTCTATATACCGGAAGTTGATGGGTTCGGCATAGTTCACAGGGGCTTCACTGAAAACACGCCGATCGGGATTTCATTCTCAACAATAGCCGATTCAACAGCCGGGGGCAGACAGGTAGATGGTTTCCACGGAATATCCATTGAATACATGCGCTCACCGAAGTTTCTGCAAGCAGACGGCGGCTGGGAGCGGGTGGTTTGGGTTCCGCAAGCAGTCATAGAGAGGGTGAAGGACTTTATACCTAAGCATCTCGCTGATAAAATAGCCACTGAAAACGAAGTGAAAAACATCGAGGAGCTGAAGCAGTTTCTAATTGCAAGGAGCCATCCAATAATTAAACGATGGGAGGCGGCTAAGGCGGAAATCATTGAAAAACCACCTGAAGAGGAGAGGGTTGAAGTGACCGCAACACCGCCGGCAACTATGCCGACAACAGAGATAACCGTGCCAACAATCACCGGCGTGACCGGAGGCTTCAAAATAGTCCTCAAGAACGTTAAGATCCACGCAAAGGAAATTAAAATAGTTAGAAGTAAGGAGAAGTGATGGAAAATGGGTGGAAAGGAGAAAGATGAAAAGAAGAGCGAGGGTTCCGGAACCATAATTAAGGTGGGCCCTAGGCTGCTAGATCTGCTTAGTAAACTTGGTGAAATAACTCTTGAAGATGTTGAGATAAACGCTGAGGAGCTTGAAATATGGATTCCAGCGGTTGTTCCAGCGCCAATGCCAGCTCAGCCAGCTGCTCCAGCAGCGGCGGCGATGGCGCCGCCTAAGGCTATGCCGGAAAAGCCTGTTGAGATATTAAGGGCGGAATATAAGTCTCCGGTTCAAAAGTATCCCGGGAGAATTGTTGAGGTTAAACTTGGAGCAACCAGGTCTGAAGGCGGCTCAAGGGGTAAAGTTGTTAAGATTGGAGGAGAAGCGGTTCCGTCCTTCTATCTTTTCGAGGGGGTTCTGCCAAACCCGCCGGCAATATCAGTTGATGTGTTTGATATGGAGATTAGTTTACCTAGAGCCCTGAAAATGCATGTTCAGGAGGTTATTGGCGACCCAGCGGCTTGGGCTAGGCTTGCTGTTGACAAGTTTGGCGCCGACATGATTACGGTGCATTTAATCAGCACAGATCCGCTAATTAAGAACACTCCACCTAATAAGGCTGCAAAAACTATTGAGGATGTTCTTCAGGCGGTTGACGTCCCAGTTATTGTTGGCGGATGCGGCGACCCGAAGAAAGACGCTGAAGTCTTCAGGAGGATCGCTGAAGCTGCTCATGGGGAAAGAGTTATGCTCAGCTCAGTGACTCTCGACATGGTTGAAGCCGGCGTTTTAAATGATGTCGCTAAGGCCGCTATGGAGCACGGTCACGTTGTTTTAGCATTCACAGCGATGGAGCTTAATAGAGCTAAGGAGCTCAACCGAAGGCTCTACGAGTTTCTGCCTCGAGACAGCATTGTGATGGATTTGACAACCGCAGCCCTAGGCTACGGCATAGAGTATTCATTCTCAATTCATGAAAGAGCTAGGCTCCTCGCTCTAGGAGGAGATGCGGAACTTCAGCATCCAACATCATCCGGCTCGACGAACGCTTGGGCCGCTAGGGAAGCTTGGCTGAAGATCGGCCCAGAATGGGAGCCTAGGGAGCTTAGGGGACCATTATGGGAGACGATCACCGCCCTAACATTGATGCTTGCCGGCGTTGATATGTTCATGATGATGCATCCAGCGGCGATTCACACCATTAAAGAGGTTGTTCAGAGCCTGCTTAGTCAGGGGAGGGCTAACTCCAGGGAGATATCTGATTGGATCACCGTTAAAGCATAGGCTGCCATATGGAGGTGTTAGGCCTTGGCTGAGAGAGAAGAGAAAAAAGGTGTTAGAGAGCTAAGCCCCCTAGACATTTATATGCGTCTTCCAAGAACAAACTGCGGCAAATGCGGCGAGAAAAACTGCATGGCGTTTGCAACTAGAGTTGTTAATAGGGAGGTTCCAATAGACCTATGCACACCTCTCTTGGAGGAAAGCGAGTATAAGGAGGCATATGCGAGGCTTAAGGATCTTCTGGCTCCGGCGGTTAAGGAAGTTGCTATAGGCGCTGGCGAGAATATAATTAAAGTTGGCGGTAAACTAGTCATGTATAGGCATGAATTCACATACTATAATCCGGCACCAATAGCAATCGACGTGACGGATGAGATGGTCGAAAGTGAAGTTCTAGAGCGCATCAAGAAAGTCGAAGATTTTTCATATAATTATATTGGGAGAATTCTCAGGTTAGACATGATCGCCATTAGATCAACATCAAACGATCCGGATAAATTTAAGTCCACAGTGGAAAAAGTTGCCAAAGCAACTAATCTGCCGCTAATATTATGCGCATTTAATCCGGACGTTATGAAGGCAGCTCTGGAATCAGTCTACGAGAGGCGACCGTTAATTTATGCGGCTACTGAGAATAACTGGAGGAAAATGGCTGAGCTAGCGCTCATGTATAATTGCCCCCTAGCTGTTTTCGCCCCGAATGACATAAGCCTACTGAGATCCTTAACTAATACCATCCTGGAGTTCGGCGTTGAAGATCTTCTCCTAGATCCCGGAACATTCCCTGAAGATGGGCTGTCTGAAACAATAAATAATTTCACAATGATTAGGAGAAGCGCATGTAAGGAAGGAGACGAATTACTCGGCTTCCCGCTTATCGGCGTTCCAATGACCATTTGGCTTAAGAAGGACTCTCCAAAAGAGGTTCTTCAGTGGAAGGAGGCCTGCCTGGCAGCAATGCTAATGACCAGATATGCGGATTTACTGATAATGCATAGTCTTGAGGGATGGGTTCTCCTGCCAAACGTCATATTAAGATTCAACCTATACACTGACCCGAGAAAGCCAGTTTCAGTTGAGCCTGGATTGAAAGTTTTCGGCAACCCCACAGAGCTCTCACCGGTCATGTTCACAACAAACTACGCGCTAACATATTTTACGGTTGAGTCGGACATTAAATCCGCAAATATAGACTGCTACCTAGTAGTTATTGACACAGGCGGAATAAGCGTTGAGAGTTCAGTCGCCGGAAGAATATTGACTGCGCAGGTGGTTGCGGACGCCATCAAAAAATCCGGCGTAGAAGAGAAGGTTAAGCACAGATATTTAATTATCCCCGGTTTAGCCGCCAGGCTGAGCGGAGAAATTGAAGAGCTAAGCGGCTGGCGGGTTCTAGTTGGTCCAAGGGATTCATCCGGCATACCGGTCTTCCTTAGGGAGAAGTGGCCGCCGAAAGAAATGTAACGCTTAATTTTCCACATAGCACATTATCTTTTTGGAGAAGAAAGCAAAAATGAGATTAATTGTTTCGATGGGTAGGGGTGGAACTGGAAAAACAAGTTTTGTAGCGCTTATGACCAAATATTTCATTGAGCTTGGCAGAACGCCGATTCTTTTAATCGACGCTGACCCTGACCAGAATTTAGCCGACGCTTTAGGCATAAGCTTGGAGGATGTGGGAATAAAAACCGTTTCCGAACTTATAGTTGAAACATTCATGGCGAGTGGTGGAACAACCGTTGGCATTCCGCCTTCTGAAAGGATGGAGAGTAAAATTTGGGAGAAGGGGCTTTACGAGGGCGAATATTTCGATTTGATCGCTATAGGTCCAAAGTGGGTTGAAGGCTGCTATTGCCTGCCGAATGAAGCATTGAAGGGAGCCTTAGGGAGACTGACAAAGAATTACATGTACATCATTATTGATTCGCCAGCCGGATTAGAACACTTAAATAGGAGAATAACATCAAAGGTGAACGACATTTTCGACCTTATCGACCCGTCCAAGAAATCCTTCGACCATGTTTTAAGAGCCTACAAAATAGCGAGAGAAATCGATATAAAATTTGAGAACTTCTATGTTGTCGGCGGCTTCCGCTTTCCAAGCGGCTTAGACAGCGAAGTTGAGGGGAGGCTCAACTTAAAATACCTGGGCAAAATAGCATTTGATGAGAATGTTGAAAAGTTTATAATTTCCGGGAAGTCGCTTCTTGAAATTCAGCATGATTCACCAGCCTATAAATCGGTTAGGGAGATAATGATTAGGGCTGGATATTGATGACGGCTGAGGTGCCTAGGCTGCTGGTCGCCTTTGGGATGAACATCATGAGCGGGTCTGAAAGTATAGATATTTTCCAAATGCTCTTCAAGGAATCAAAAAGGAAGAGGGAGAAGAGAGCCGAAATTTTAGAGTCGATTGGTGTTAAAGAGTTCTTTGAGCATGGGAAGATTGAAATTAACCATAGAATATGCCAGGGAATAGAGTGTAAGCTCTGCATAAAGGCCTGTCCAACAAATGCTTTATATTGGGGTTATGGACGAGTAAACGTAATTGAGGATCTATGCGTTTATTGCGCGGCATGTGTTCTGAGCTGCATAGTTGACGACTGCATTAAGGTTACTAGAAAACGATCTGATGGAAGAACCGAAGTTTTCAGCACTCCTAGGGAGGCAGCCAAACTATTGCAGAGTATAAGTAATAGGAGAAGAACAGACCTTGTAAGCCGCGTTTTCCAGCACTAAAAAATGATGGAGGGAGGATTAGAAGAAAATTGAAGATCGCAGTTGCTGGTAAGGGAGGTGTCGGCAAAACCCTAATCGCCGGGACTCTTGCCCGTCTTCTCGCACGTGAAGGTTACCGAGTGCTCGCCATTGACGCTGACCCGGCGATGAGCCTTTCCTATGCGCTTGGGATTCCATTCGAAGTTTCCTCAAGATTGACGCCTATAGCTGAAAACAAATCCCTCATTGAAGAGCGGACCGGGGCGAAACCCGGTTCAGCGTGGAATATTTTCTTCAGTCTAACACCAACCGTTGATGATATTGCTGAAAAATACGGCGTTGTAGGTCCTGACGGTGTAAGATTCCTTCTGATGGGAACAGTACGTTCAGGCGGATCTGGATGCACATGCCCAGCAAACTCCCTGCTCAGCGTGTTAATTAGGCATCTGACCTTAAGGAGGGAGGATGCTGTGATAATGGATATGGAGGCTGGGCTTGAGCATCTCGGTAGGGCTACAGCAAGAGGGTTCGACATGATGCTATGTGTTGCTGAGCCAAATGCCCCTTCAATAGAAACGGCTCTGAGAATAGAGCGGCTGGCCCGGGAGATAGGGATAAAAGAAACTGTTTTTATTGGAAACAAAATTGCGGATAAGGAAGATGAGGAATATATTAGAAAAGTTCTTGAGGAGGCTGGCTTCAGCCTCTACCACACGGTTCCCTTCGACAGAAACGTTGTTAAGTCCGGGATTACCCGTATAGCGCCAATAGATTATTCACCTTCATCCCCCGCCATAATAGCTATAAAAGATCTTAAGGAAAAACTTTTGAGGGATCACTGCTAAGGGTTCTTCATCCACCTTTAGGACGGCGAAAAATTGCATATATGCTTCATTTATCAGGATCCGTTTGCTGAGCGTGTTATAGGGAACTTATGTAACGCAGACAGCTTCTGTAAGGCGTGCAGTTTATTGTGCGAGCGCTGTAGGCTAAAATACGGCTCCTTCGCTGGGGACATACAGTACGTTCACAGAGTATCGGGAAACTTACCGACCTTCATTGAGGAGCCTAGGATTTTCCTGCCTGAAAATATGCCGGAATGTGATGTGCTGATAGCTGTGGCTCTTCACCCGGACATGCTTTTGGCCATCCCTCAAGCAGCACAGGAATCTAATGCCAAAGCGGTTTTAGTGCCAATAGAGGATAAGCGGTGGTGTCCGCCCGGCGTTAGGGAGCAGATGAAGAATAAACTTGATGAGATCGGCGTAGAATATGCTTTCCCAAAACCCTTTTGCTCGCTTGAGCCATTTAACCAGCCGGTTATAGAGAATCTTGTTAAGCGCTACGCTATTGGCAAGCCTAAGGTTGAGGTTGAGGTTAGAGGTGGATTCATATCTAACGCTAATGTTGTTAGAAGCGCGCCCTGCGGGTCAACATGGTATGTTGCGCAACAGATAAAAGGTAAGAGGGTGTCGGAAATAGAGGAGGTTATCGCCGTTGCTCATCATTCATATCCGTGCACGGCAAGCATGGAGATCGACCCTGAAATCGGCGACACAATACTTCATAAAGCGGGATACATTATCAGAGAAGCGGTAAAAAATGCTGTTAGCGCTCAAACCTAAGACTTCCTTAAAGGCGGATAGTATTTTAGGCCCCGCCAATGAAGAAACCGCGATGGTTACAGCATCTTCTATGTAAGAGTACATCGCCCCCACGCTGTAAATCGCCATGCTCTGCTTCCAGAGGTAAGTAAACCTGCAGATAAAACCCCAAATGGCTCAGCGATAATCCCAAACATCCAGAATTCATCAGGCTTAATAAGCCTTGCAACAACGCTGCCTATGAAGACTGCTAACGGACCAGCCCACGGCCCGAGAGCAATGCCCTCAATGGGCTCTAAATAAATGGCCAATTACGCCATAGAGCAAACGGCATAAAATATAACGTCGCGTGAAGCGCCGCAAAAATCCCTACAAAAGCAAAGCCCTTGGAAGATAAATCGACATCATTAGATTGGAATGAAATTCATTTTGCTTATATAAATTTTTTGCGAGTCTCTGCGGGGACGTGGCAACTTAAGGTTCACCTTCTTAGGTTGTTGTGGTGGTATGTGAACATGTCGCAGATTAGGTTCCGGCATTCTATGCTCCTCCTCCATCTCATGCCCCCATTATGTCTTAGGTTTACTGTTATGTTGTTGAAGAATACCCGCCTGAAGAATGATTCGGCCGCAAGCATATTTCTGGAAGAGTGTTCAATGCGGCATGCTTGGAGTATTATTTCTCATTTTTCTTACCTTCGGACTGTTCCTCCTTTACCGCGTAACATCGTGATCGCTTAAACAGCAATAACCCCTAAGGAGCATGACCAACCTGGAGTAAGGTTACATTTACTTATTTGCTTATGTTTTTAATCTGCGAATTGGTCAGCCTCCTTATGTCTGACGGGCTTATTTTTAGGAGCACGTTTACGTCGCCTCCGCCACCTATAACTCTATCGAATTGTAAAACTTTCTCATCGATTATTGTTCTTATCATCATTTTATGTCCAACCGGTGGGACAGCTCCAACATCGTATCCAGTGAAGCTCTTAACCTCCTCCGGAGCCGCCCTCCTAACATTTTTTGCGTTACATGCAGCCGCCAGCTTAGCCTCATCAACCCTCTTATCGCCAGTAACTATTGCCAGCACGGGGAGGCCGGCGTCATCGACAAAGAGCAAGCTCTTAATTATTCTCTCGCGACCTACGCCAAGCTGTTTGGCAGCGGCATCCACAGTCATCGTATGCTCCTCAAACCTAAGGAAAACCGCATTAACCCCTATACTCTCAAGATGCTTCTTCAGGGACTCGGAGGAGAAAGATTCGCATGACATACCAGCGAACCTCGCATATAACCAATAAAATTTTTTAACGCATATAAATATTTAATACGCAACAAAACCTCTAAAAGATGAGAAAACATTAAATTATCTTTTTGAGGAAAATTATCTTTAAGAAAAAGCAACGAACGCCTCGGTGGCCTAGTCCGGTTAGGGCACCGCCTTGGTAAGGCGGGAGTCGCGGGTTCAAAGCCCGCCCGAGGCTCCAATACCTCTAGTTCTGGAGCCCTTTCCATACCCGCGATTTTAAAGTCCACAGGATCCAGCTCAAAACTACTGAAATTCCTTGATTATCTTCAGGCTCTGGGCCTTTCAACTTCAAGGGTGCTGAAGTATGCCACATGCCTTTGCACGATATTCAAGAACGCTCCATTCAACCCTGTGGAGGCGGATAGGTCTGAAGTGGAAAAGGTTGTTGCATGGATTAACTCTAAGCCCTACAGGTCTTGGACTAAGCATGGGCTGAAACTTACGCTTAAGAAGCTTCTCCAATATGCAAAGTGCGGCAGCTGCCATAGGAAGACGCCTATGCCGCCTGAAGCCGCCTGGATAGGGGTGAAAGTTTGCACTTACCACTCTTGAAGTGGCGCACCTAGCGTTTCTGAAGCCGCCTGGATAGGGGTGAAAGCCGACGAAAAAGACTGCTTACCACGGGAAACGTTCAAGGCGCTCAGGCACATCTTGGGTGAAAGCCGACGAAAAAGACTGCAGAGTAACGCCCGAATTCCTCTTAACTATCGATGACGTTAAGGCGATCATTCGAAAAGCTGAAAACGAGAGGGACAAAGCCCTGGCGTCTGTCCTTTATGAAGCGGCCCTCAGGCCAGGAGATCTGCTGACCATGAAGGTTGGAAGCGTGGAGTTTAAGGACAACTACTGCATCATCTCAGTTAACGGCAAAACAGGAATTAAACGGATCCCCCTTGTAGCCTCGTACAGGCTTTTACTAGATTGACTTGAAAAACACCCAAGAAAGGATTAGAAGCGCCGCTGTGGATCTCCCTCAGCAACAACGCTAAAGGATCCTGTGCCAGCTACGCCTACCTTAGGAAATTGTTGAAGGGACTGGACCAGAAGTCCGGCATAAAAAGGGACGTTTGGCCCTACCTGCTCAGGCACTCGTGCCTAACCAGCCTAGCCAAAACCTTACAGGATCAAAACTCGCGCTTTTCGCCGGCTGGACCCAGGAATCCAAAATGACAAGGAGACCTGAAAGAAACAGTATTAAAAAGAAAAAAGAGTACTTATGCTTATTTTTATTCTTTTAAATATGTTTTCGTTCGTGGCTGGATGAAAACATCAAGTATTTTTATAGTAAATTTTATAGGACGCCTTGGAACTTACTTTTAGGCTTGAGTGAAGCGCTATGGTCTTTGGGCTTTACGGTGATGCTTTGTCTTAATGTCTGCGGAGGTGGTGTTTACGGAAGATATTCTGCTGTTAATGGTTGTTGTTTATAGTGTTTCCCTTGTTTTTGGATACTTCTTGGAGAAGTATCTTCGGATTCCATGGATGTTTGCAGCCTTATTTTTCGGATTAGGCTTGTCCGCCACTGGATGTTTTCAATCAGCCTTAAAGAGTGAAGTTTTCAACGCTCTTGAAAGCGTTGGAATGTTTTTACTGCTCTTTCTAATAGGCTTTAATTTAAACCTCAAGAAGATAGAGAGGTTAAAAAAGTATGTTTTAGCCGGGGCTTTCTCTATAGTGGTTTTTGAGGGCCTTTTTGTGAGTCTTGTTCTCTACTTCATGTTTCCATCTGACATAGACTATTCTTACTCGGTTGCACTAATTACAGCGTTGTCCTTTGCAACCGTTGGCGAGGCTGTTTTACTCCCAATTCTTGCAGAGTTCAAAATTGTTAAAACCAATTTTGGGCAGCTCACATTGGGAATTGGGACATTGGACGATATTATAGAGGTTTTAATGCTTGCTTCAGTGACTGTTATGCCAAGCTTCGTTCCTAAGCTTCAAAAGCAAGGTTTGCCCCCTCCAGAACAAGTCTTTCCGGGTTTAGCCACTATTGTGTTGCTAGCCTTCATATTTTTAAGGTTGGGGAAGTATGTGAGGCAGTTTTTCGAAAGGAATAACCTGCCATCATTTGTTTTCTCCACATTGACGCTGTTAACTTGCTTCTCGTTTATAGCCTTAGGCTATCATTTCCATGAAAACCTTGCAGCTGTTGGCGCAATATTCGGAGGCATGGTTCTAAGAGGCCTACTACCCAAAGAGAAACTTTATCAAAATGAAAGAACATTAGAGTTTCTAGGCTATGTCTTCCTATCGCCAATATTCTTTGCTGGCGTTGGAGCCGCGGTTTCCATAAACTCTATTTTCTCTGCTCCATTATTAATCACATCGGTGAGTGTGGCAGCCGTGGCGGCTAAATGCGCAGCGTCTTTACTTTTACTCCGCAAACTTTTGGGGGTGAAGTTTTCGCTGCTGGCTGGTTTAGGCCTCAGCGTTAGATTCAGCACAGGCTTAATCGTTCAACTCATGCTATTGAGGTCAGGCCTTATTTCTTTGGGACTCTATTCAGCGCTTGTCGCAACCATGATCATGTTGACTCCTATAATCATAATAGCTTACTCATGGAAGCTGGCACATGAGAAGCCGCCATGAGAAACTAAAATCATAGTTTTTGCATAACTCTTGAATCGAGATTGCCCAGCTAGAAATGGATTGTGGTAATTCAGAATTTAGAATGGTCAAGTGGTGGCGAAGTTTTAGGCTGGGCTCTGCCGAGCGCTGAAGAAGTTTTGACTTTGTCAGTTGAGGATCTTCTTTCGCGTTTGAAGTCTTCGATGGATGGGCTTTCCTCTGAGAAGGTGGAAAAGCGTCTTGAATTTTTCGGCTATAACGAGCTTGCTAGGAGAAAGAAACGGGCGGCCGTCATTAATTTTCTCTCTCATTTCAAAAGTCCTTTGATAATAATTCTTCTTATTGCTGGGGTGATTTCAGGTTTTTTGGTGAAGTTGCGAACACAACTATTATATTTGTTATAGTGACGTTCAGCGTATTCTTGGATTTTTATCAGGAGCCACCATTTGTCTACACCCAGAAGATGAAATAACAGTTGACTCTCTCCTAAGGACTTAGAAGAAATCATGGAATACTATTTGTATCCCTGTCAAGTAATAGCAAATTTTTAATTTTTTTAGGTATCTTTCATTGCCTATGAAGGAACCAATAGGTTTAAGCGATGGGCAGAGATGCATAGAAGTGGCCGTCTTCTTTGTCATTTTTATGAAGTAGAAGGTAAGCAGAAACCGTATTATAAAGGTTGATCATGCTTATTTTAATTTGCACGGTGATTCGCCCAATTGGGTTGTTAAAGGCACTATTGGTCACGGTATTAAAATCCAAAGGGGTAAAACTTTGCCGACTCCGTGTTTTAATTGCTACCAAGTTGATGATGAATTTTATGAATGTTGAGAACGCTGTTTCAGCAGCCCAGCGTCTACCGTAGCCCATCATCCCCGCCCATCCTTCATCGCCCATCCTTCTGATAAGCCTGGCAGCTCTACGTCTTTCAGGAGGCCCCCTATCAGCTCTAGCGTTACGCCTAGGCTTAATAATAGGCTTTACACTTATCCTTCTAAGAAGCTTGTAGGCTTCAGCATTATCGTAAGCTCCATCCATAACCGCCCCGCTAATCCTCCTAAGCTTAGAGGCATCGTTGATTAATGCTGGAAGAGCCTCAGAGTCGTGGGCATCATCCGTGGTTACCTTCATCGCTACAATCTCCTTAATCTCAACGTCAACTGCGAAGTGGATCTTGACGTAGCGCTTCTTCCCGCCGTGTAAGCGTGTAACCCATCCGCCGGGCTTGTGGACGCTAACCCGCTTGAGTCAACAGCTATGAGGGCTGGTTCGCTGGAGCCCCTCAGCGAACCGTATGGAGATAGGTTTAGCGTTAGGATACGCCTCCTAATCCATGAGTAGTCTACTGATGGAAGCTTGCGTATAAGCCTATTCAAAGCCCTGGTGAAGCCCTCAAGCTGCATATATGGCATTGAGAAAAGATAGCGCACAACAGTGAGGAACCCAACGTATCTACCGGTAAGCTTGAAGAGGCGGCCAACCTTACCACAATTCAAAGCCATAAGCTCAGC
>CALKGV010000057.1 GCA_938091805.1 uncultured archaeon
TAGCACGCCTTTGCCGTTTTTTGTGAAAGCCAAGCCTCCTGTTGTTGTTAACGGCGAGTTAGTTGGGTTTGAGGTTGAATGGAAGCTTTTCCGTGCAAAATTGCAGTTGAATGCTCCAAGTATCTTCTTATGGGATAGAGATGGGTATCTTCCCGGCAAGCAGGAGGCGGCGCTTCATCTCATTGAAGGTGAGGAATTAATGCAGATCCTCCAAAGCTTACCTGAGAGGAAAATAGATGAGATAATGAAGGTTCTAAAGGAAGAGTGGGGGGTTAAGTCTGATGGAACTTCAAATCCCATTGAGGTAATAACTGCTTATCCCCTATTTTTCCAACCAGTTCCAAAGCTACGTGATCCAAGCATTTTAGAGCGTATGGAATGGCGTGATTATGTTTATAGTTTAGCTTGCCCTAAACCTGGGAAGGACGAAACCCTAATAAAAGTTCATTTGGCAAAGGTATTGCAGCCATTAGCAATGCAGTATGCTCCTCACAGCCTCGAGAATACCAATAGTGGAACTGGCAAAACAAGGTTTTATGATGCTGCAGGCGTCAAGGTTGACAAGGCAACCAGGAGGGCATTCCTAGGTTTTGCAAAGTCTCCTAACGAGGTTTTCCCTGGGACTGTTCACGGCACAACTCTGCCGGTTGGAATAGACCAGATTGAAAGTCAGGACAGCTATGAATTAGCAAAGTATATGCTGGACATCCTGGAGACTGGGCGTGCCTTGGTTGATAGTGGAGGTGTTAGGTTTGTTGTGGAAACCGGCAGCTCCTTTGCCTACTTGGGGAATCCCATTGCCAAGGACGCTAAGGTTGTGGAGGGGTTCAAAACCCTCCTTAATCACATTTGCGCTAATCCATCTATGGGCAGGAGGTTCGGAATAATTCTCTTTGCAACAAACCTGAAGACAATTCAGGGGCAGGAACGGATGACGCTGAAAGAGCTTGAAGAATGGAAAAAGAACTTCATTTTATTCCGTGCAGTTGAGGAGTATGCCCAACAGAAACTTAAACGTCTTATACGTGATCCTAAAATTGCTGAATGGCTGCATCAACCTATTAAAGGTTACCGTGAAGCCATCTATAATGCAACAAAGGAGTTGGATGACTATAATTTAGCTTCATTTTTTGAGTGTCATGCTGAGGCGGAACATAGGGTTAGGGGGGCGGCTTTACATGCTGCCGTTGCCCTACTTCTTAACAAGATTGCTTTAGACAAGATAACAGTTGAGGAGGTCCTTGAAGAGGCGGAAGATCTGCTGAGCGAATATGTGAACATTAACTTGACAAGCATAGCAACATTATGCCGCATGTGGGATAGACTACGTGCAGATCAAGCAAAAGCATTCTATGAGAATTTACCAGACTACATGCAAGAGATTGTGAGTGCAATAATTCATCATAAGCGACATAACCCAGATGTCGTGAATATACCCATTGATACAATTCCCTATGAACCTGAGAATAAAGCATCCTATCAACATTTCAGCAGATGCATCTATAAGCTTAGACAACGCAAGAACCTCACAACCCTAAATGAAACGTTCAGAAACCTTTTTGGTTTCCAAATAGAAAGAAATGGGGACATATTCACAGTAACATACTTTGAGAATCCAAGACCTCCAGACGATCTTAGACTGATAGGCAAGTATAGAGTTTTCACTATAGACGGTCTCTGCGAAAACGGTGAAATGGTGAAAACGGTGAAAATGGTGAAAAATGGACAGGAACAATGTCCAAATTTCACCGATTTCACCGTTTCACCGTCTTTACAGACAGGCATTTTATCAGAATCTCAGAGCCAAGAGGGGGAAAGTCAATCCAAAATTAACGTTCACCATTGTGGTGAATGTAAGCATTGGGAAGCCGGCAGGTGTCTGCTGAGGTTTGATTGGGTTGTGGTTATGCCCACGCATCCAGCTTGTGAGCGTTTCGAGCCTAGGGAGGAGGCTGCGCATGCATGAGGCTGGTTAGGTTCGTCAAGGTTTCAGTCACTCTTCCCGAGGATCTTTTGACATACTGCTTTCAGCATTGCAGCGGCTGTCGTCTTAATTCTCTAAACTGCCTGGTGGAGAATGCGCTTATGGCATACCTGGACCTAGGGCGGTGCGGGCGAACGGGACTACTGTGCTCCAGAGATACGCCTGCATGCGAGCTCTGTGAGCCTTCAAGCGATACTCAAGTATCACCCAAGGGCGTGAAGCAATGAGCCTAAGCCAGTTTTACGCCGATTGGTTCGGTATACATGGGGGGCGTGAGATTCTGCTGACATGCGCTAAAGATATGCATGATAGGATTTTCATCAGCTCAAGCGAGGAGCTGGAGGACTACGTTAATATTTGTAGGGCTTCCGGCGCTTCGGCGTATGTGAGCGCTCAGCCGTACGCTGCTAGGGATCAGCCTCTGGGGGTTGAGAAGTTGTTTTTTGAGTTTGACTGCGCGGATGATCCAAGCAGGGCGTGGGTGGACGCTAGGCTGCTCGCCAACAGCATAATAAGGTATTACGATGCCGCTCCGCTCCTCAAGTTTTCGGGGCGTAAGGGCTACCACGTTGACCTATACCTCAAGCGAACCGTGACCTTCGACCCTAACATTCATTCGCTTAACCTAGTGAAGGAGGTCTACAAAAGGCTGCAGGAAAAGATCCTTATGGGCTTGACGCTAAGAACCCTAGATAGGCAGGTTCTAGGCGACCTGAAGAGGCTGGAGCGCGTTCCCTACTCAATGCATGAGAAGAGCGGGCGGCTGTGCCAGCCAATAGACCTAGAAGGCAAGCACCTATCTCCTGAGGAATGCAATATAGAAGCCTACCGTGAAAACGGCTTATCCACCAAACTCCTGGAACATGTGATCCACGAGATTCAGAGCGAGAAGAAGTGGAGGGAGCTCCTCAGAAAGAGCCAACCCATCCTTAGAGGCGACCCGAAAATACGCCCCTGCATACAGGCAGCGCTGGATCAGCCCCTTCACGGCGGAGACGGACACAAGATGCGCCTGGCGATAGCGGTTGAATACCTGCACGCCGGCTACAGTGTGGATCAGGTTGTCAGCCTATTCCATGCGCAAACAGACTTTAATGAGGCGAAGACGCGTTACTTCGCCCAGCACGCGTTGAAGGTGGGCTACAAGCCGCTTAAATGCCAAACAATCCGGAAGCTAGGTTACTGCCTAGGTGAAGAATGCAGCCTCAAAAAAAGAGGGCGAAAGAGGGCGAAGGAGGGGAAGGGGTCGTGAGTGGGGAAGCGGCGGATCTCTTAGCGGCTGCTCTGGATCACGAGCAGCGCAGAGCCAGAGCCAAAACACGTAAACACTTCAAGCTAACCGTTTGCGAACGCTGCTTCCGAAGCCACGTCTCAGACTACATGGTGCTGGGATGCGTGAGGGACGGATCATGCGAATTATACGGCGCACCCTTCCACCTTGGCTTCGAATTGCTGTTTGCGGAAACGGATAAACCCAAAGCAAGTAAACTATTGAGGCATCACGTGATGCCAAGCGGTGAGCTGCATGAACTTAGAGGCGGCCGCTGGGTTCCAATACGCACCCTGAAGAAGCTGGAGCGTGATACGAGAGTATCAATCGGAGAGGCTGAAGATGGGAGTTAAACGTTTCACACTTAAGCTGGCAATCGCCTTAATCGGCACGCTCCTCCTATGCGACTATTTTGAAGTTATCTCTTTGAAGCCGCTGAAGGATCTCGTCGAGCGAAACCCAGTGATCCTAGCTGCAATCTTCATCCTCCTAGCCTTAGCCCTCGCTTGCAGGCTTATGAAAACAAAAGGAGAGGTGCGGAGGAATGGGGCAAGCGGATCCTGAGCGTGGAAAAGCCGCCTCTGACCCGGAGGAATCATCCCTCTCGTCAACATGCAGTGTGGACGCGGCTTCCCCGCAGCCTGACCCCACCCGGCTCCAAGACGCTCAGGATACGCCAGCCTGCCCGGAATGCGGATCCACAAGGATCTGGCGTGACGGCTTGAGGCGTCTAGCGGACGGCTCAGCGGTTCAGCGTTGGCTATGCCGAAACTGCGGCTACAGGTTCTCCCAAAATGATACTGGAGTATCAAAACCGTTAAAAGCCCCAAAGCCCATAAATTTAGATTGCCGAGTATGCGCCTGGGAGGACCAGGCGGAAAACTCGGCTCAGGGCGTGGTTGCCCTGGAGGAGAAGGCGGATGCGGAAAGCCGGGCTGCGGGAGCCACAGCGGACCTTAAAAGCGTTGAAAGCGACCTTGTGAACTTCGCCTGGTATCTGAAGAAGAAAGGGCTTAGAGAACCTACCATCCAATCATACAGCAGCGTTTTAAGAGGTCTTCTAGCCGCAGGCGCAGACCTAGGGGATCCTGAAAGTGTTAAGGAGGCGCTTGCTGAAACCTCTAGGAGCCCACATTGGAAGGCGCTGGCGATAGCAGCCTACACGGCGTTTCTGAAGATGTGCGGGGGCACTTGGGAGCCGCCAGCATGTGAGGTAACTAGGAAGCTTCCCTTCATTCCAACAGAGGAGGAGATTGACGCTCTGATAGCTAGCTGCGGAAGGAAGACTGCGGCGCTCCTTCAGACGCTTAAGGAGACAGGTATGAGGGTGGGCGAGGCGTTGAGGTTGCGGTGGGTAGATGTGGATCTTGAGAGGCGCCTGCTGATCCTGAACGAGCCTGAGAAGAGAGGGGCGCCTAGGATATTCAAGATCAGCGAGAAGCTCGCCGGTATGCTTGGAAAACTCCCAAAGAAGGGGGAGAAGATATTTGCTGCAGCCATAAAACCATCATGGACCGCATTTTCAAGGTCCCGTAGGAGAGCCGCTGAGAAACTTCAGAACCCCAGGCTGCTGAGAATAGGATTCCACACCATACGCCACTGGAAGGCAACAATGGAATACCATAAGACGAAAGACATTCTTCATGTTAAGCAGCTTTTGGGACACCAGAGGGTTGACACCACCACGCTTTACATTCAGCTTGAGGAGGCCCTGTTTAGTAAACCCTCAGATGAGTTTCACAGCGCAGTTGCCAAGACAGTTGACGAGGCTAGGAGACTAATTGAGGCCGGCTTTGATTACGTCTGCACATTCGAAGGCGCAATGCTCTTCAGAAAGAGAAAGTAAGGTTTAATTGGAAAAAGCAAGGTTTAATACTGATTAAATCGCAATTGAAGAGCGTGAAAGAATCTTGGAAATGCTTAAAGCCACATTAAGAGATAAGTTAAAGGCCTTCCTTGAGGAGGACGTGGGATTAGGCGACGTAACCACCAACCTAATAGTTCCACCGGATGCCAAGATACGTGCCCAGATAATGGTTAAAGAGAGCGCAGTTATAGCCGGACTTTCAGAGATGAAAGTTTTATTTAATGATGTTATAGGTGCAAGGTTTACATGTCTAGTTAATGATGGAGATGAGGTTCCGCCAAACACCGTTATTGCCGAAGTTGAGGGTGACGGGCGGGACATCCTCATTGCTGAGAGAACTGCCCTAAACTTGCTCTCACGTATGTGCGGTATAGCTACGGCCACAAGAAAACTTGTTAAGAAGATCAAGGATGCTGGGTTAAATATGCGTGTTGCCGCAACCAGAAAGACCGCTCCTGGACTTCGCTATTTTGATAAGAAAGCTGTCATTATAGGTGGAGGCGATCCGCATCGCTTTAGGCTTGATGACCAAATATTGATAAAGGATAATCATATTGCCATCATCGGAGGGGTAGGGGAAGCTTTAAGAAGGGCTTGTTCATCAGCAAGTTTTTCTAAAAAGATCGAGGTTGAGGCCAAAACATTAGATGAGGCGATTGAAGCGGCTAAGTCTGGAGCCGACATAATTATGCTGGACAATATGAGCGTTGATGAAATCGGCGAGATAATAAATGCCTTGAGGAGGCTCGACCTTCGGGAAAAGGTTCTTATCGAGGTATCCGGAAGAATAAATGAAGAGAACATTCTGGAGTACGCTCGTTTGGGTCCAGACGTGATCTCCGTTGGTGAGATAACACATTCAGTTAAATCAATAGATGTGAGCCTAGAGGTTATTGAGGTGGCTAAATGATGGAGTCATTAGGCGATCTTTTGAGCCGCTTCTTTCACAGCTTCAACTACGATTGATGACGGTGCATCGGTTCTCACACCCCTACTATTAAAGTGCGTTCTTATAGCTCTAAACCCTATGCTTCTAATATTCTCAATAACATTTTTTAGCGGCGGCGTAGGCAAACCAATTTTATCGCTTATTTTATCAATAACGTAATAAGATATTGGCGCATCCACCTCACCCCTAATCAGCGGCACTATCCTTTTTGCTCCTCTGCCAAGATGCCCGAAGTTATTTAGGTTCTCCTCCATTTTCTTGCAGAATTCTATGTCAAATATGCTTCCAAGCCATAAAGGTCCAGCAAATTTTAGGTTTGACCCGCATTTACTGCATTTAGCTTCCATGCCCACTGCGGGCATGCCTAAATGCGCCTCTCTGTGGAGACATTTAAAGCAGTGAAGAATGAACCCCATCTTCTCCAATGATTCATCTGCTTTTCTGGCGCCGTGGCTTATTGAGGAGTATAATCTAATATAATGATCTGTGCTGTGACTTAAGAGAATCTTTATGCCTATTTCATGTTTGGCAGCCATCATTGCTAGACAGCCGGCTAGAAGCCTTACCGCTATTTCATGGCAATATTCCGTCCTTAATGATGTCCCACCGTATTTTCTTAGTGCAACCTTAGGGTAAACTCCGCATAGCGGCGCCATATCCGTCGCAGTTAGGGCTAACATTCCGCCGTCTTTTAATGCTCTAAGCGCTGAATCCACGTATGGGACTGGTGAGCCGAAGGGATCAACGTCTATAGAGTCGAATCGCTTGCTTGGCGCCGCGCTCCTAGATAGAAAGAGGTTAGCATCCTCGTTTGATGCGAAAACTAGGTTCTCTAACTCATTTAATTTGATATTGTACTGCGCAATTCTATAGGCTTTATCATTTATGTCGTTGATGTAAACCGCACTTACGCCTTTAACCTCAATTGCGAAACGTATGCCCCTGACGCCGCATCCGGCTAAAGGCTCCGAAACTTTAAGTTCACGGTTAGTAAGGTTCCGGTAGGTTTGAAGGGCTAAAACCGCTATATCACGACATGTTTTCATGAGCGGATTATAGAAAACCGGCGCCCTTGAGGGAGCATAATCCCAAACCTCCCTTTTGAAGGCTTCAAGCTTAGGTACAGCAATATTAACCATCCCTTCGCGTATAATTTCCACAGGGAAATCAAAGGTCAAGGGCTGATACCCCTGCAATCCATTATACATATTGGTGAACGCGCCTTATTTTCCTATATTAGGTTAATGCTATATGCGCATGTAAAAAGGTTTTATCCTTCAATATTTTCTATTTTGAGGGTTAAACTTTTTATTGGCCCAGCCTATTTTTGATATTGGTTTGATGGTGATGAGCTAATTGAAATATAGAGAATTTGCTTGGAACGGCTTTTACATCGAGATTCCTGAAAGCATGCGCTTAACCGCTGAAGGCGGAAGCTTGAATTCCGGCTACCTCAGGTTGGAAATGGAAGGCTTTCTGATGGAGGTTAAGTGGGACCCGCTGGATCCTAAAAAGGCTAAGCCTTTGGCTGAGGTGGCTGAATCTTTTCTTAAGACCGCTAAAAAGACTATTGAGAAGGAAACTAAGAAGAAGATCGACTTGAAAGCTGAGATTATGGAGGGCAGATTTATTTCTTCACATAGCACCTACTCCATGATCGTTAAGTCAGGGGCTAGAGAGCCAATCTACATATGGAATTGCAATGAGAGTAAAAGGATTATACTTGTTCATTTCACCTCAGTATTGCCAGAGAAGGATGAGATGGAGTTAACTGGGAGGATCCTTGAATCCTTCAGATGCCACGGGAAGGAGGATCTCATCTCATGGTCTGCATTAAATATGCGCTTTGCTCTTCCATCCTCATTTATGCTTTCCGACAGACGGATGGCTGTTGGCAGAACATACTTAATATTCGATGAACAGAAGCCTTCAACCTTTACCGAGAGAGGCAGAAGCCTTGTCATAGAGTTTTTCTCCATGGCAAATGTGCTTTTTGGGGACAAATGTAAAAATCTGGACGAATGGTTTAAGGCGGATTACTGGAAGGATCTAAAGAAGCGCTGTAAGAACGTTTCTTTCCAAACTGCTGAGACAAGCGTACAGAAGGTTATGAGACATAAGGTGATCTATAGGCGGGGTGTTAAAAAGTCAGGTCTCTTCTGGAGGAGGACGACAGTGAGCGAGAACTTCACGTGGTATTGTTTCAAGTCAAACCGTATATACTCAGTGAGCTTCGTATCCTATATTAGCAGACCGTTCTTCCTAAAGCGTGCAATAAACGAGGCGGATGACAGCGAGATATTACAAGGTTTCTTATCGTCGTTCAAATGCCACTTTTAAATTTCTGAAAAGACACACCCTCCTTTCCTTAGATAAGGGATAGGCTAGCAAGTATTCTTTTAAAAATCTTCCCTAGGCTTCTTCCGATTGAATTTCTGATGGAAGCTTCTCCATTCTAGGTTTTAAGTAGTGGTAGCGATATTTTAGAATTCATTCTTTGTTTACAATACTAATTTTATTAAATGCTTTTAATGCTACATTCATCTTTGAACGTGATAATTCAAGGTTCACCTCCTTAGGTGGTTGTAGCAGTATGTGAACATGTCCAGATTAGGTTCCAGCATTCTATGCTCCTACTCCATCTCATGCCCCCGTTATATCTTAGGTTTACTGTTATGTTATTGAAAGATGCTTTTGTCTTCTGCTTTGGTGATAAGAATGCCGATTCCGCAAGGCTTCTTTCACCGAAGACTTAATAATGTTAGTCCATGTTCAAGCTCAATTAACGCTTCCCTTAGCCATGATGGGGCCATCATGGCTATGAACTCTGGTTTTCCATCAACGACTACGGCGGAGAAAAACCAGCATTCTAAATCATTCACCTTAACGCATGCCTCACCAATTGCTATGAATCTTCTAAGGCTTGACATACATTGAAAGGCTCAGGTAACCCTTCAACCTAACAACCCATTTCCAAATGGCAACCTTAGAAACCTTGCGTACCTCAGATAAAGCCTAATGCCAAATATTGAATAAAATAGGGAAACAAAATTAAAATCTTAAATTGCCGCATTCAAACAATTAAGCTACAAAGTTTTTATGTAATCACATAATAAATAGATCTACATGGGTGGAAATATTATAGTTGTGAACTCTGATACGTTTAGGTATGATTTGCTCCATGAGCGCTTCAATGTTAAAGACGATGTTAGGGTGAGACTCAGCAATATTGAGAAGCTATGCTCGAATGCTGTTGAGTTTACTAGGGCGTATCACGCATCTTTTCCTACGGTGCCTAATAGGGCCGACCTTTTAACTGGAAGGTTCACATTCACTTACTATGATTGGTCTCCGCTGCCTAGAGATTGGGTTACACTCCCATTAATTCTTAAGAAAGCTGGCTACATATGCATGATGATAGCGGACACTCCGCACATATTGAAAGATGGCTACCACTTTGATAGGGGCTTTGACGGCTGGGTGTGGATCAGGGGTCAGGAGAACGACCGCTATAGGACTAGCCCAGTAAACATTAAACTTCCATGCAGCCCACAAAAGCTTAGGAATGTGGAAATAACAAGGCAGCATATCAGAAATAACTATAACAGAAGAAGTGAAGATGATTGGATACCGGCTAAAACCGCAATTGAGGCCTCACGCTGGCTTGAGGAGAATTACGGTGAAAAGTTCTTTCTCTATGTGGATTTCTTCGATCCTCATGAACCTTGGGATCCTCCAAGATACTATGTGGACATGTATGATTCCGGCTATGAGGGTGAGGAAGTTATTTACCCCGCATACGGTCCCTGCAACTACCTCACAAAGGATGAACTATTACATATCAGAGCGATGTATGCCGGCGAAGCAACGCTGGTTGATAGGTGGATAGGCTTCCTTCTCGAGAAGATAGACCTTCTGGGCTTAATGGAAAACACCACTATCATATTTACAAGCGACCACGGCTTCTATCTCGGCGAGCATGACCTCATAGGGAAGTCAATAATCATGGGTGGGAGTCAGGGCTTAGCACCTCTATATGAGGAGGTCACCCATATACCACTGGTCATGATGTTCGCAGATGATCTGGGATTAGAAGGCAGCAAGAAAGTGGATTCCCTAGTTCAAACACCGGATGTAACGGCTACAATCCTTGATATAGCTGGTATAAGGAACCTAAGCGAACTCGGTGTTCAGGGAGGATCTCTTCTCCCGCTTGCTAGAGGAGAAGCGTGTAAGATAAGAGACATCGCTGTTTCAACACCATCATTGATAAGAGTGAGGGCGGGGTTAAGGGCCACAGTAACCACCAAAGACTGGTCGCTAATACTTGCGCCGGAAGAGAGTGAGAAAGAAACAGAAAAGGGCGAAGTAACATTCATAGTTGATGGCGAACCGAGAACCCTAAAACCATTCGGAAAAATAAATACAGAACTTTACAACCTTAAGCTCGACCCTAAGCAGAAGAAAGATCTGCTAAGTATAGAGATTGAGACTGCAAAAAAGATTTATAAAGCCTTCATAGAATTCCTCTCTAATCTCGGCGCTCCAGAAGAAATCATTACACCATGGCTCAAATGTAAAGGACTAAAGTAATAGCGGGATTAGCCAACACCAATAGGCTATTACAGGAAAACTGCGATGCCCTCTTTATCATTTATATTTAAAATTAATTATTTTACGCATCTATTTTGGAAGAGTTGAATTTTGGATTAATCTTCAGATAACGATGCTTGCCCTTCTGAAGGATTAAGATTTCCTCAAAGATATTGTCTGGATAAAAATACATGGGGTAGGGGCACTGTATCTGAACACTTCTTCAACGGCTTATTTTAATGTAACCCTGAGGCTTTCTCCAGATATTCATATCTGGATCTTAGGGCGCCGTATATTTCGTCCCTTAGTTCTTCACCTGACAAATTTAGCTCCCGTATGATTCTAAGTCTCTTAGCAAGTTCAATATCGCCTAGGAAATGTATCCATAACTCAAAGTCTCCTCTTGATGCATGAAATTCTATGGATTTCACGTCAACTTCCTTTATTTTCTCCAAGAAGTCTTTTAGGCTGTTGGAGGATACTCCTAGAGGCTCATTTATTCCTCTATAAAACTTGAATGCTTTTTCCTGAGGCACGGGACTTAGGATTTTTCTGGCTTTTTCCACATCTATCTCCGGTAATCCTAATGCTTTCTTTCCCAGATCAGTTATTACATATAGCCCTTTTCCCGCTGATGATACGTGGCCGCTCCTCCGCATGTTTATCAAGTGCATGTTGACGCTTCGCATCTTTAAATCTGCTTTTTTAACTATGTCCCTTACATTGATTGGCTTACCAGCCCTCCAAAGAATCTCCAGCAGATCAATTTTTGTCTTGCAGAGTTCGCCCATACCATTCTCCTCTTAACATGCTGAGTTATACATTACAAAGTATGTATATCCTCAGATTTAATCTTTCATAGGGTGCTTAAATCTGTTTTTTAAAGTAACATCTCAAATTGATAATTTGCCTACACTTTTAGCGATTGGGTATTAAGCATAGAAACTTAATGATGTTCTCACCAGTATTTTTGAATTGATGCCTCTCATTTGGAGGTATGAAAATGACGCTGCCAGCACTAAATTTACGTTCCTCCCCACCGCTGAAAACTTTACCTTCACCTTCCAATATGAAGACTTCATGCTCCCAAGGATGGCTGTGGAGAGGGCTGTACCCGCCAGGATCCATCTCAAAAAGTCTCATGGCGAAATTCTCAGCGCCTAAATTCTTGGTGATAAGCCATCTTACCCTTAATCCCTGAGACCCTTCATCAGCAACTTCCGCTTTCACATCAAGATAATGGAATATTCTCAAAGAAATGCACCTGCTATAACGGATTGAATCATCTTATTTTTATGTCTAATGCCCAATATAAAAAGAAGTTACCAAGTTTAGTCAGGAGTGACCTTGCTGACAGAAGCCTTGGATTGAGCAGAAGAATAAATTGAAGTTAGTTTCCTCCTTTCCATAAATGTGCTAAAAGCGGAAACTTATCCATGAGGTCAATATTTGGCTTCGCAAGCGCCCGTAACGATATATATCGGTCTTCCCTCCGAGAGCGCTTGGACTGTTTTCCGTCTGGCTTTTTGGACGAGCCTCCACACGGTCCCTCTGGAAACCCCCATCCTTTTTGCAGCCTCCTCTTGTGATAAACCATCAAAATCAACTAATCTGAAGGCTTCAAGCTCTGCAACCTCAAGAAAAATGGGATCTAGGTTGCTTGGCGGGCTAGGAGTAAAGATATTTGTGGGAGGCGCCGCCCCTAACATTATGGGCTTAGGTAATCTACCCTTCCTTCCATATCTAAACCTGCGGCACCACATGGCGTTCACTTTAAGAAACTAAATCTTTTTCGTATTTAAGATGCTCTAAACCTCAGCTAAAATATGTCGGCGGAAATTATGTGATATTGCACAGAAATGTGCATAAGCACAAAAATGTAAGAGGTGAAAAAGAACATGGCATGGGGTAGGAGAGGTAAAGGAGGCGGTTGGGCTAGGCCTTATCCTGGAAGAGGGCCATTCAGTTATTTACCGCCATGGCAGAGGCCGGGATGGCTTTTCGGATTTGGCAGATGTTGGTGGGGCTACCCATATATAACCTATGGGTTTGCGCCAGGTTTTCCGCGGCTTCTAAGATGGTGGTGGGCATATCCACAATATTGGTATGGTCCACCATACACCGGTTACGGTTGGGGCTATTGGTATCCTATGCAGCTTATACCCCTTGGCCTTTTCCAGGGCCATATATGGGATACTGGTGAGGGAGCGGATTGAAAATGGCTTGGCCCAGAAGAGGTAGAAGGTATCCACGTTGGTGGGGTTACCCACCTCAATATCCATATGCGTATCCACCTTGGCAGGTTCCACCGCAGCAATATGTTTATCCGCCAATGTATCCGCCAGCCGCTCCGCCATTACCGCAGTCTCCAGAAGATGAGCTGGCAGCCTTAGAAGATCATAAAAGGGAACTTGAAGAGGAAAAAACCAGTATAGAACAGGAGATCAGCGACGCAGAGGCAAGAATAAAGGAGTTAAAGGGCATGCTTGAGAGAGGTTTTAGACGGACACCGGGGACTTAAGATATGAGCCTACCAATTAAGCGATTTCAATGCAGCAGCTGCGGACAGATAACAGAAGCTCCTCAGGGAACACTGAAGCCGCAGCTCTGTCCAAGATGTGAAGCGCCATCCACAATGATCCACCGGGTAAATAAGGGTCCTCCAGGTGGAAGGCGTGGGAGAGGCGGAGACCCCTCTTGGTGAAACATTAAACATCGTTTCTCCTTTTTTATTTTTATAGTTTTGAGGTTGTTTGATATGAGAAGAGTAAAAGTAGCTATTCCAACTCGATCCCACGCAGGTTTAGATGATTCTGTATCAGACATCTTCGGTAAGACCAAAACGTTCACTATCGTCAAGGTTGAGCGCGGCAAAATTGTAGGCGTACATATCATTAATAATCCCACAACATCGTACAGGTACCGCATCTTTATTGTTCTCTATGGTGTTTATTTGGTTTTTGAGGGTTTGAGTTTCAGGGCTGCTTCCAGGGCTTTAGAGGTTTTCACCGTTTTGATTGGAAGCATCTCCCACGAGGGACACAAGATAGTTAGGGATAGATCTTCTGGAATTTTTGATAAGATTGAGGCTGAGAAACTAATAAGTGTTCAAGAGGAGATGTCTAATAGAACCGGGGTTCCATGCATGCTTGATGTTGTTGGAGAAAACTCTGGAGCCCTCGTAAAATATATTAAGTTTGTGGCGGACATTTCCGATCTCCCATTCTTAATAAATGGACCTAGCGCATCCGTTAGGATTGAAGCGGGGAATTACGTGAAGGAGGTCGGTCTTCAAGATAGAGCAATTTATAACTCCGTAAATTATACGCTAAGTGAGGATGAGATTAAAGCGATTGGAAAGACAGGGTTAAAGGCGGGTATAATTCAAGCCTTTAATCCTAGAAATCCATACCCCGATGGGATGATTCAGATTCTTGAGGGAGTCCCTGAAAAAGAGGGGTTAATTGCAAGGGCTTTAAAGGCTGGGATAGAGAAGCCTCTAATCTTCACACCAGTTCTAGATGTTCCAAGCGTAGGCCTCGCGGCTAGCGGGATTCATTCAGCCAAGGAGAAGTTTGGCTTACCAACTGGAACAGCACCGGTAGGTGTTGTGGGAAAATAGTGCAAAAGCAAGGGCTTAGAAAGCGATGCGAAGATAGCGTGTAGAGGCGGAGCATTAGCCCTCGCCCAACTAATGGGCGCAAACTTCATCATCTACGGCTCAATCATGAAAGCCAAGCACATCTCCCCCATCTGCGCAATGATCGATGCAACAATAGCCTATCACGCAAGAAGCCTAGGAATAAAACCGCTTGTTAAAAACCATCCGCTGTATAATATGTTCTAGTCTTTTCATGTAAACAGATGATTATTCTACTTGCTGAAAAATATTCATGGTAATTCTTTCAGTTGCTCAAGAGAAGTATTTAAGCATGAAAATCTAAATTGATCGTGGAGATGATGCTTTGGGTCATGTTTGGGTTAAGGTCAAGATAGGCGATGAGAATCTCATCAGGTTCATTGAGGCTGATGCTTTAGTTGATACTGGAGCCACACTTACGATTATACCCCGCAAGATGGCTATCGATCTTAATCTTAGGTTAACTGGGAAATCTATTGTTGAGACTGGCGCAGGGAGATTGGAGCTTGAGCGTTCAAGGATATGGATAGAGTTGGAGGGAAGAAGCGAGGTTGTGCCAGCGCTTATTTCAGATGTAATAGATAAGGTGCTCATTGGTGTAACAACCCTAGAAGTTTTAGGATTACAAGTGGATCCGCTTACAGGAAAACTCAAAGAGTGGACGCTCCTACTCTATTAGTAAGTATGTCATGAGAAACCATCATATTACAAAGATACTCCTTCTGTGACATGACTCTTGTAGTATTCATTTCTGTTATATTCGATTTTTATCAGTTTACCTTCTTGAAGAAGTTTTTCTACAATCCGCCAGTCTGCTTTAGCCCTCTCTAAAAGTCTTGCTATAGCCTCCTTTCGTATTGGGTGCACGGCCGCTATGCTAAGCATTTCATCCTCAATTTTTCCGGCCAAAGCAAAGTTGTTTCCTTCATGCTCCACTAGAAATTTTATCCCATCTACTCCAAGCAGTCTAGAGAAGGCTTGAAAGGCTTTATTTAAGATATCGTTTCTAGCTGGTTTAACCCATTCTTCAGTAGGCGGTCTTGTGGGCACCGCGATATAGATCGTACTTAAATTTTTTAGCTTTCCCAGAAAGCTTCCTATCCGCTCAAACTCCCCCTCAAGCAATTTTTTGTCCTCCACAGTCATTCGGATTGAAAGTGTTGTGGTTGGCATACGCAACATCGTAACATCAATATAGTTTATCGCTATTACATAAACTTTTGGCGATAATACTCAATGTGCATCTTCCACAATGATCACATAGCTCTTCATTAATGGAGGGAACTAGATTGTAAACTGTTTTCTCGCCGACTATTTTAGGATGTAGAAGTAAGTGTATGTTCGGCTCCTCAACATCGCAATCCAACATTTGAATGCCGCTTCCTATTGAAACGGCTATGTTAGCTGCGAGGGAGGTCTTTCCAGTTCCGCCTTTACCGCTGGCAATTGGCAATATCATGAAGGAAACTTCACGCTTACATCTATTTTAGAGTTTACATAATCCGCTGTTAATTTTTAGCAACCATTCATCTGTGGCGGGCGTGATGACAGCCCTCCGTGAGCTCTTCGAGAGCGTCCCGCTTGTATGCTTCAACAACATCCCTAACGGTATTCGCATTAGCCCTCAGCACAGCAACCCTAGCATTCTGGAATATGCTCAGCGCTCGTGGACCCATGCCGTAGGTGATTACTGCGTTGGGCCTAAGCCGCAGTATGTTATCAGCAGGTCGACCCATTCCGCCAAAGTGTTCGCCCGTATTTGGTACTGCTTGAACATTCAAAATGTTGTCATTCTCATCTAGGTCAACTACAATGAAGTACGGCGCCCTTCCAAAATGCTCAGATAGCATGGCATTAAGTCCGCTTCCATCCTCAGCAGGTATAACTATTCTCTCCACTAATCCCATACCTCCTTTTTAACTATGAATTTAAATTTTACACGTAACTTTCCAATCCTCACTATTTTTAACTAGAATCTCCATCTTAGGCCGCGCCTTCCCCCCATGCTTGTTCCAAAATGTCCTTCAACAGTTGGAGCCTTTGCATCTTTTAGTTCTCCTCTCTTGTATTTTTCGACAATTTCCCTCACAGTTCCATAGGCACCTGCGACAATTTTTATGCCCGCTGCGGGCAATGCCTGAAAAGCGTTGGGCCCAACGTTTCCAGTTATAAGCACTTTAGCGCCCTTGCTTGCTATAGTTTGGGCTGCATGTATCCCGGCCCCGCCCATAGCGCCAGAAGCAACATTTGGAATAGCCTCAAACTGCATAGTCTCCGAATCCACTATGATAAAATATGGGCATCTGCCAAACCTCGGATCCACAAACGCATCTAAACTATTCGCTGAAGCAGATACGCAAATCTTCACCTCAGCTCACCCCTTCTCGCTTTCCGATGAAATCCCAATTTCCCTTCGATTTAGAAAATCCTCAATTTTCCTGACTATTTCCATAAAGGCTTCTGATGCCGGTGAATCCTTATACTCGGCGATGAATGGTTTGCCTTTATCTGAGTTTTCACATATCTTCTGGTCTATCGGTATTCTTCCCAAGAACGGGATGCCCATCTCATCAGCTATTCTCTCTCCCCCTCCGGACTGGAATATGTCGACCCTTGCCCCGCAGTTTGGGCATACGAACCCGCTCATGTTTTCAATTACGCCTATGATTGGCAAGCCGAGAGTTTTAGCGAAGCTAACGGCTTTCTTAACAACTATCTGCGAGACTTCCGATGGAATCGTGACCATTATAACCCCGTCCATCTCAGGCAGCAGCTGCGCTACGCTCAACGGCTCATCTCCTGTTCCCGGAGGCAAATCTATTAGCAGTAGGTTGAGATCTCCCCAAACAATATCTGATAGAAACTGGCGTATGGCGGTCATCTTTAATGGACCACGCCAGATGACAGGCGTATTCTCGTCTGGCAAGAGGAAATCCATTGAGACAACCCTAATATCGAATGGGCCTATCGCGGGGAAAATTCCGGGCGGACCAACCTCCAGCCTATTGCCGCTTAACCCAAGCATCTTTGGTATGCTTGGACCATGGATATCAGCGTCTAGGATGCCGACTCTATGCCCGTTCATTGCGAAAGCTATTGCGAGGTTCACCGCCACGGTGCTTTTGCCGACGCCGCCCTTGCCGCTTATAATGGCAATCTTATGCCTTATCTTCCTCATTCTAATCTTCAGCATGCGCTCTTGCGCTTCAATGGTTCTTCTCCTTTCATCTATAACCTCTGTCTCACCGCTCAAGCTGCTCACCGATCTATTGAGGTGTAATTTAATATCGTAAACTATTTAAATACTTTATGTTTAAAAAATAAACTAGTGAAAAAATTGGATGAAGTTGATAGAAGGATAATTTCGGGGCTTCAGCTAAATGGCAGGGCAACATTGGGGGAGCTTGCTAAAAATACTGGATATACGAGTATGGGGGTTAGGAAAAGGCTCCAAAGATTGCTTGAGCAAGGCGCCATTGAAGTTTCAGCGCTACTAAACCCCTTCTATTTTGGGCTTTTTCCAGCAATAGTTCTACTTGAGATGGAGAGCGCAGAGGCGATGCAAAATCTTCTCGACAGATTTATGGATTGCCCAAGGGTTATTCAAATATTTAAGACTTTAGGCGGATATAACTTGATCGCTATTGTTGTCGCCGAAGACCAGAACACCTTGGAAAGTATCTCCATTGAGAAGTGCTCTATTAGGAGCGGAGCCGGCGTAAGAAGATCGGAATTCTATCCGGTAAGCAACATATACTTCTCACAGTTCCTTCCAATAAGGGAATATCTCGCTAGCAAGAAGAGGGGCACCGCGCCATGCGGGGTTGACTGTAAGCCGTGCGCAAGATATGTTGGCGGAAAATGCGTTGGATGCCCGGCAACGGTTGATTATAGGGGCATTCTATAAAGAGGGGAGGATCTTCCATGAAGGGAAATAATCAGTTAGAGCTTAGGAAGGCGGAAAGAGTGGAGGTAATCAGCCTCATGGACAATTCCATAGATCTCTTATCAGCCTCTTCGAGGGAGGAGGTTAAACGCTTTAGGGATTGGGCGAAGAGGACTTTCCGCAATCCCATCGCTGAACATGGTCTCTCAATGCTTGTCCGTGTCTTTGATGGAGATGAGGTTCACAGCGTATTGTTCGATGCAGGATGCAGCACGCAAGGCGTAGCAATAAACGCTGGGAGGATGGGAATAAACCTAACTGAGGTGGAATGCATAGCTCTATCTCATGGACATTACGATCATTTCACCGGGTTGCCAACGGTTGTCAGGGCTATAAATAAAGCTGGTTTGCCAATTATAGTCCACAGCGACATGTTTAAGAAGCGAGGGGTAGTAGGCGCAGATGGAGTCATAAGGAAATCCCCGAGCTTCCCCTCAAAGAATAAGGTGAAACCTGCGAAATATATTGAAATAAAGCAGCCGTGCCTCATAGCTGGCGGCCTAATACTTGTCACTGGCGAGATCCCACGTGAAACATCTTTTGAAACTGGTTACCCACAACATAGGACTTTTATCGATGGAAGATGGGAACAGGACCCCTATATATGGGACGATCGCGCGTTAATAATTAACGTCAGGCGGAAAGGCTTAGCTATTTTATCTGGATGCGGCCATGCTGGTATAATAAACACAATACTTTACGCGCAGCATCTTACAGGCGTAAAAACAGTTTACGCAGTTTTAGGAGGGCTTCACCTATCGGGAAAAGAATTTGAGGGACGCATAAGCCAAACAGTGGAAGAGTTGAAGAAGATAGATCCACAGCTATTAGCGCCCTCACATTGTACGGGTTGGCGTGCAAACTACGTGATGTTCAAAGAGATGCCAGATGCTCTCGTTTGGAACAGCGTTGGCAATCTCTACGCATTATAAGTTGCCTTTTAGGCATAGGTCTACCGTTTCGGCAAGTATTTCAGCCTCTTCAAGGAAAATGGCCTAGATGTTCCCAGAGATTCTCCTCCTCATTAAATTCTCTTGATGATCTCACATTGTCCAATAGGAATATAATTTTATTTCTTTACCGCCCATTTCGGACCTAACAAAGTTTATGACGTCTTCGTCACTGATATATATGTTGCCTAATTTATCAACCCTTAATTTTATCCCGGTCTTTCTCAGTCGATCCCCGCTGGCTGTATCTGTGAAAACATATTGCGCTCCGCTGGTCGGCAGAATTAATCTCAGCGCTGTTAAATGTCTGGCTGGAACGCCCATCTCAATCCTGTAAGCTATCTCCTTCGCATCATGCTTCCTAATTAACTGCTTAAACTCCTCCCAAGAATCAACCCTAATAACCCCGCTGCTCAAAGCAACCCCTCCAAATCAATCTAAAGATTTAGGTAAAGGATTATTTTAGGTTTAAGCCTCTTTCAGCATCAGTTATTTTCTGCAGTCGAAGCATAGGTCTGTATCCTCGTTTGTCCAGAAGATTTTCCCACAGTTTCTGCACTTGACCTTCCTCAGCAAGCCCTTATCCCTTTGGGCTCTTTGCCTAATAGTCATACGCTGCGGGAAGGCTATGGCTTTCCTTGGGCACACATGCTCGCATGCGATACAGCCGTAAACGCAGTTCTGCGGATTAATTATGATGGCCTTGCCGCTAAGAATCCCAAAAACCTCATGCGGGCAGAACTCAACACATTTAGGCGCATCAAAACCAGCGCATCCATCACATTTATCTGGGAAAATTGTTGGATACCAAACTGCTTGCCTCTCCAAACTGCCTTCACCGCAAGTGACAAATAGCGTAGTAACCTAAGGCTTTAAAATCAACATGGGGGAAGTTATATTTAAATGTTCTATTCTAAAAATAAGGTTAAGGGCCGGGAAGCCTATATTTATCCGGAATATTTCCGTCTTAGTTCCCTAAGGATTCTTCCTAATTCATCTCTTATTGGGAAGGTTACGGCCCCATTCGTGCACATCTTTGCACATATTTCGCAGCCAGCAATGCAACTATATAGATTCTTAACGATTGGCCGTGCGGGTTTCCCTCAACAGCGTAGACATCATGACCGTTTGCTGAATCGATCTTTACGCATGTTAAGCATCCAGTGCACTTCTCATAATCTATTCTTGGAAATTAAGGAATCTTCTGGCTTCACCGAGGAGAATGTCAAATTTCACCTCTTTCAGCATTCCTTCTTTCATAGGCGAAACTGATTTGGAACTTATCTCTAAATTCCATATCTTAAGTGTATTGTTATGCATGCTATTGTTATTAGGGCTTTGTATGTTGCTGCCAGCCTCTCATACCTTACGATTATTCTTCTGAAGCTTTTGAGCCACCCGCAGAACCTCTCAACTGCAGACCTCATCCTCCTATAGGTTTCGATGTCGTATTGTATGGGCTTCCTACCGTTCCTTGGGTTCACGGGTATGTTTGCCTCCACATTCATTAACGACAGCCTACCCCTTATTGCTTCAGCGTCATATGCTGAGTCAGCGTAAAGCTCTTTCGGAGCCTCCCCTAAGCCATCCAATAACTCATTGAGCCGCCTTGAATCATGCTCATTTCCAGCACCTAAAGCTATGCTTAGAGGCATGGAGTATTCATCCACACATACATGTATCTTCGAGCCCTTCCTATGCTTGAAGCCATCATAGCCTATCATTTCTCCCCCTTTTAACCTCCACAGTAGAGCTATCAACGCATACCCTACCATGCTCCCTCATGGATGATAGGGTTTTGAACACTCTATCCCATACGCCCTCCCCCTGCCAGCGCTTAAGCCTCCTCCAAGCAGTCTTATATGAGCCATAGCGTATAGGCATATCCATCCATCAGCATCCAGTAACAAGCACGTACAGAATGCCGTTTATTATCCTCCTATCA
>CALKGV010000058.1 GCA_938091805.1 uncultured archaeon
TAAGCCGAGAATTTAAATGAAACAAACTCTCCACTTAGCGTGAAAATGCTTTTTTAATGCTTTGTGGTCATAGAGAAAGAACTAGCGGCTAAAACATACATATACAACATGCTAATAAACCTATAAGGCGACAGGAAAAAAAGAAAACCATAAAATCAGAGAAGAGACCCAGACAATAAAGAATTAAGCCACAAAGCTTTTTTTAATCGCATTAAAAATCGTAAAAAATAGAGGGATTCTATTAGCCGTTATTTTCCGGTTGCCCAGCGAAGAAAAAGCCTAGTTTATATTTAAGCGCCGGATTCCTGCTCCAAGCAGTCTTATATGAGCCATAGCGTATAGGCATATCCATCCATCTGCATCCAGTAGTCAAGACGTATAGAATGCCGTTTATCGTCATCCCATCATCAGCCCCAGGGCCTACCAACCCTAGCCTTAGGAGGCAGCAAAGACCTAATGAACTCCCACTCACCATCAGAAAACTCACGAAACCCCACCAAAACATAATCAAAAAAGACTTAAATAGTTTTGAGATGAGTTCTTTGTTAAGGTTGGTTTAAATGATATTTTTCAATATAATTGATGTGAAGCCTGAAAACATTGATTCTTTGATTCATCTATGTATTTCACCTGAAAGGCGAAGTGACCCGCTTTTTATTGAGGGGGCAAACATAAAGAGAGTTTGGGCATATAAGTCTTTAGAAATGTTTGGTAGCATAGCTAAAATGGCGATTATAGATTCTAAACCTGTGGGTTTAATACAGTATCAGCCTAGGCCTAAAGAGAAAGTTTTGGAGATAACGTGCATATTCGTTCCAAATAGACAGAACCACAGAAAGGGAATAGGTAAAGCATTATTGAACGCCCTATTAGATGATGCGAAAAAGCCTAAAGCCTTCTTTTGGCATGAACGCCCCTTGGCACTTGTCACATGGACGTTTCAAGTTCCAGGATATTATCCTCAAAACGAATTTTATCTGCGAATGGGATTCAAAAAGGTCAAAGAAGAAGACCCCAATTTGCTCTATTACCCATTAAAGGAGAGATACATCCATCGCCCCAAAGAAGAAAAATTCATTCCCCAAGAAGAAGACAAAGGCAAGGCATTAATCTTCTATGATCCGTCATGTCCATTCTGCGTCTACTTCACAGAGCAAATAAAAAATTCAATAAGAGAAGCTGCACCGAATCTTCCAATAAGTATAATAAACGTGTTTGAGAAGCCGGAAGAAGTGGAGAAACGAGGGCAAGTTCCATACTGCGTAGTAAACGGCAAACCTATAACAACATTCTTCATGGATAAAGAAAACTTTCAAAAAGAAGTTAAAGAAGCGTTGAAATAAGCCTGGCATTAACCTAAAGGGGAAAAATTTAACGCTCATGTTAAAATGAGAAAAATTTAACGCAGACTATCGTGTTATTTTTGTCTTTCAGATCTCTCGCTGATCAATGTAGCGACGAAGCTGTTAAAACCATTATTTCCTTTAAGTGCAGCCATAAGTATGCTCATGAATAATATTTCAACCCAAGCCTTAGGCAATATGAATGCAAGCATGCTCGCCGCGCCAATCCCAGCCAGAAGAGGCAGTAACATTGCGAAATAAAATATGGTGTATAAGCATTCGGGAATATAAGATGCTAACACTAAAGGGACGATTATTAGCGATTTGCAATCGCTTCTATTAACCCTCAGAACCTTGCAAATTAAGCCAGCAGTTAGTCCTGTTAAAGATTTACCTATGGGAAGCAGTATAATGGCGAGCCAAAAACCATGCGGAGATAATGGCCCATACTGAATACCTGGAAGTACGCCTACGAGCATACCAGTTAAGAAGCCAAGCAAAGGTCCTCCATAGAGCGAAGCTATAAAAGTTGGTATGTGGGATAAATCTATTGAGACGCCGGGAGCTATCTGCCCTAGATAATTGGATATTATAAATAAAATATTTCCTAAAGTTCCCATCAAAGATATGAAAGCAATGGTTTTTGAGTCTAGATTCAATCTTAGACCACCTGGAGTATCTTTAATGCACACTTATTTAAGAGTTTTTACTCAAAAATGAGTAATTCGTCACCCAATTTTAAAGAGACGCTTCGGCTAAAAATAGGAATTAATAGTTAAAAAGCAGCTAAATTCTTGAGGAAAAACCCGCATGGGGTGAGATATTTATATCGAATAAGTCGCTAATCGGCTTATTAATTATTTCAAGCGCTTTTTTTTCTGCCGCTTCCCTAAAGGGCATATTTTTGAGGCTTTCAAGAACCTCTTCTTTAAGACTTATCTTGACAGATTCATTATCCTTTATAATTATTAAAGAGAGCGATTTTCCCCTCTTAATTTTAATGTTTCTTTTTCCCATCGTGCATCCGGTGGCAACTTGAACACCGTCGACAAAGCATGAGTAGGGTGGTTTAGGTTCTGTTTCAACTATTGCTCTAGTTTTAAAGTAATCCTTTCCTAGAACTTTATTGGCAAATAAACCTGCTTTTAAACCTAGTACAAGGAAGGGACCGAGATGACCGTGAAACCTTACGGCATCTCTTAAAAGGTCATCTGTAATTGCCTCAGTTGACTGGGACAATTTCCATTCACCACACTCGATTGTCTTAAAGTGTTACAATTTCATATAAAAGTGTTACTCTAAATGCTGTCATTCTCAAACTTCTTTAGCCATTCAAGTATCTGCTTATCAAGCGGCTTCTTAGTTCTTCCAAATCTGCGCCTGAATTTAAGTGGGTATCCTCCAATCGCAGCATGAGCTGCCTCTGCCAAGCTATCAACTTCGCCTTTTCTAAATTCGCGCCATCCAGGATTATGCCTAAAATTTTGCGGGCTAATCCATTTAGGCGTGAATTCGTCAATCTCTTCAGGCTTCATACAAATGCATACTGCATCGAGCTCTCTATGCAGACTTAATGGGCATGTGAAGACTCTTGTTGGATCCATTTTATTCTCAACCTTTATCCGGCCATTAGAGGATAATTCTAAAATCTTTAATGAAAGCTTAGAGACTGTATACTCAGTTATGGCATATGCTAGGTCTAGGGGATTACGCCCTTGATTATGGTCTCTAAGAATATCCTCGGATATCCCCCTCTCGTTTATGTGGACATGGCATCCATTACCAGACCATTTTATGTAAATTGATTTCTCGATGCCCCAATCGTTTAGAAAGTAGACTATTTCTTTAGCAACGGCTAATGTTTCTTTCCATCTTGATAAATTACTGTCAATATCCCATGTTGGTGTGCAATAAGCGATGTTAAGCGGATCGTAAACGTCTTCAACAACTTGCAACCTATTATAAACATTAGCCGTTGCATAAACAGATCTTAATGAGTCTGCGCCAAGTCTCGTTAAATCATCAGGGTCTCTCATTTTAATAGGCTTTCCTCTCAAATATCTTCTGAAGATCAAGTTGCCTGATGAGTCTACATGATGAAGGGCAACCCATCTTCCCCTGCAGAAATCGTAGATCTCTCTTTGAACTTCAGGTCTGGAGTAATGTTCAGATGGAGCGATCAAGGTATCTCCGCTTCCTTCCTTTCAGAAGACCTGTGAATTCGTTCCATCACATGTCTAGGCAGAGAAATGTCCTCCTTCCTCATCTCAACAGGTTTAACTATTGTTAAGCCCTTTCCGGAAAGAATTGCTATCTCATACATCTGTAGGCTATGATTTGTTTGACGCATCTTCTCTATGAGAATATAACGTTTCAAAACTCCATCCCTAACGGATCTACGGAACCTTATTATGCCATCGGCTATATGCTCTACACCCCAACCAAAAGCTTCAGAGGTTGTTATAGCATATTGTGAAGTTGCCATAACCGTGAAGTCCCATTTGGATAAAACCTTCTTAACAAAATATGAATATCTCCTGGCCATCGCTGGTTTGTCCAGCCAAAAAGCTGATAGCGAATCAATAACTAGACGGGCTTCGCCATAGCCTAGGGACTTCTTGGCTTCAATAACCTTGTTAATGAGTTCCTCCATCTCTAGACTTTGAAGAGACCATTCATCCCTAACGCCCATTAGGGCATCAATTATTATTAACTTCTTATTAGCAATTCCCTCAGAGAAGCTAAAACCAAACTGCTCAGCTTGCGTTATTATGGATTCTCGGCTTTCTTCAGTTGTCACATAAATACACTTATCACCTTCGCGAACGCCTTTCGCAATAAAATGTATGCACAGAATTGTTTTTCCAGTTCCAGGCTCACCGGTAACAGCGATCGTGAAGCCCTTCGGTATTCCACCCTCAAGCATGGCGTCTAGCTCTGGGACGCCGGTTGATAACCTTTTAATGCCCATTTACAACACCAATACTTAAAGTAATAACAGCAAATCAAAAATCTAAAGATTTTGCTACGAACTATCAATAGGGTCATAAACCTCTCTGGGCATTCCCTGCTTCAACAATAAGTTGTGACCGTATCCTGCAGGAACCCTTTTTAAGTGACGCTGCATCTATAGCGCTTAGTAATCTTAGAACTCATCTCTAAATTCCATATCTTAAGTGTATTGTTATGCATGCTATGGTTATGAGGGCTTTGTATATTGCTGCCAGCCTCTCATATCTTACGATTATTCTTCTAAGGCTTTTGAGCCACCCATAGAATCTCTCAACTGCAGACCTCATCCTCCTATAGGTTTCGATGTCGTATTTATGGGCTTCCTACCGTTCCTTGGGTTCACGGGTATGTTTGCCTCCACATTCATGGATGATAGCCTATATCTTATTGCTTCAGCGTCATATGCTGAGTCAGCGTAAAGCTCCTTTGGAGGCTTCTCTAAGCCATCCAATAGCTCATCTATCCGCTTTGAATCATGCTCATTTCCAGCACCCAAAGCTATGCTTAGAAGCATAGAATACTCATCTACACATACATGTATCTTTGAGCCCTTCCTATGCTTGAAGCCATCATATCCTATCATTTCTCCCCTTTTTAGCCTCCACAGTTGAGCTATCAACGCATACCCTACCATGCTCCCTCACAGATGCTAAGGCCCTGAATATCCTATCCCATACGCCCTCATCCTGCCAGCGCTTAAGCCTCCTCCAAGCAGTCTTATATGAGCCGTACTTAGCGGGCATATCCATCCATCGGCATCCAGTAGTCAAGACGTATAGAATGCCGTTTATCGTCCTCCCATCATCAGCCCCAGAGCCTACCAACCCTAGCCTTAGGAGGCAGCAAAGACCTAATGAACCCCCACTCACCATCAGAAAACTCAAGAAACTCCATACCAAAACATAGTCAAGAAAGACTTAAATAGTTTTGAGATGAGTTCAACAATAGCATGCATAACAATGCACTTAAGATATGGAATTTAGAGATGAGTTCATAAAAATAATGATGGATTTAATATTTTCCATGAAGCAAATCTGAAAACACACATTTGGAGATTAAACTTAAATAAAATGGCGATACCTAAACGCTTCTAAGCGCGATTCTATAAAATTATTACCGTGGATGAAAAAATAGGTTTAATCAAGACAAGTTTTGTCGATTTTTAAAATCAGAACACCTGTTGC
>CALKGV010000059.1 GCA_938091805.1 uncultured archaeon
CAAGGGGAATAAGACTCCTAGAAGGGCCCTCAGCGCGTTGTTGTAGGCAGCATCCCTCCCACGCCACCCAGCATTAAAGCTATACTTAACCATGGCAAATGAAAGAGACCAAAACACACCCAAAAGTTTTTCTACAAGCCCTCAAAAATCATTAATATGACAACGTGATAGAGGCTCGTAGCCGACGCGTAAAGAACACATACAAGTGACAAAATAAATGTGCCGGCAATCACATGGAACATTCTTTTCCCACGTTTATCTGATATGCTCCCCCAAATCATGGCCATAGCGAAGTTGACCAGCGACGAAGCGGTCCATATGGGGCCTATAGTCGTAACTTCAGCTCCAAATTCTAAGGCGTAAAGGGGGGAGAACGGATGCGGTGAAACCCATAGCCGCCATATAACGATAGTTAAAAAGGAAAAGCCCAAAAACTATCTTATCCATCATTTCTTAACCTCATCATTTGCCAATGTTAAATAAAAGGATTTAATGCTAATGAAACAGCATAAACCCTTTAAAAAAGTTCGAAAAATTCCTTATACTGCGCAATTTGGACATAGTTGCTGAAATATAGTTAAACACTTTGATAAAAATTCATAGTTACAAGCGTTCTAGGATTAGGTTTCCCGATATTTTTCCATTAAATGCTCTCTGAACCACTTAATGACCTCTGCTTCCATTTCAGGAGTATAGGCGTGACCCACATTGAAGAATTTCAGTTTCAGCCGATCTTCATGGGCGCCGTAATATGGTCTTATCGCTTCATATAGGCCTTCTATGCCTTCCTTAGGGATAAACTGATCCAGCAAGCCGCCGATAAGAAGCAAGGCAGTCAGGGGGAATTTTTCGAGATTATTAAGCGGATCATAATTTCGATATAGTTTTTTCGTCTCTTCATCCAGCTGGCACATGGGTTTTTCCTTAAAGGGCATGGTCCAATCACAGACACGGCGGCTTCCAACCTCTTCTCCAGAAAGGCTGAAACCAAGGTTATGAAGCCTCCCATCGAAACGCCCATCATGCCTATTTTAGCCGGGTTAATATCGTCTCTTGTTTCAAGGAAATCCACAATCTGGCTTATGTCTTTAGCGGTTTCGACAACAATTGTGAAGAATGTTCTAGGAAAGTTCTCGGCGAATTTGCTCCAAAATTCAGGGTCCAGTCGATCCCCATGCATTCGAGCATCAACGGAAATTGTGCAAAAAACCAGCATCAGCCATTCTCAAGCAATTAGTTAACATCCCCTCTTTATTTCCCGTCCAACCGTGAAGAGCGATAACTACGGGTTTTGCGCCCTCCGTTTCACGATAAAACCATAATGTTGGAATCTTATCTCTACCAATGAAATGTTTTTCAATAGTGTAGGTTCCCTTAATAACCGCCATCACTCATCACCATCCTCTTTACAGCACATATTTGAACGCCAGTTTTAATTATGCCTCTGCTTTATTTACTTCTTAAGGTAGAAGTTATCTCATGTTCATGGCGGAGCCTAGAACTGCTGAAAAATAAATTCATAGGTAACGGACTAAAAGTTAAAAGCAGGTCTTTAAATTTTTAATTAGGAAGATTACAAATTGGGGTTCAACGTATTCGATCTACTTGCGGATGAGGTTCGTTCTCTTTTACCCAAAATGGGATTGCTTAATCCAACTGAGCCGCAGATTAGGGCTATACCGCCGATTCTCAGAGGGGAAAATGTTCTTTTGATAGCTCCCACTGGAAGTGGAAAAACCGAAGCTGCCTTGCTGCCGGTATTGTCAAGATTCACGCATTTGCCGGAGAAAAAAGGAGTATCCATCCTTTATATTACGCCCCTCCGGGCTTTAAACCGAGATTTAGTTAAAAGGGTTTCTCTATGGGCGGATGGGCTAGGATTTACAGTTGAAGTTCGCCATGGAGATACGGGGATGAAGGCACGTAGGAAACAGGCGTTAAAACCCCCTAATATGCTTGTAACGACGCCTGAAACCTTTCAGGCAATTTTACCCGGCAAAATCATGCGTGAGCATCTCAGCAGCGTCCTCTTCGTTATAATTGATGAGGTTCATGAATTGGCGGATGATAAGCGCGGGGTGCAGTTAACGGTTGCCCTTGAAAGGCTTAGGGAGCTAACCAGTAGAGAATTCCAGAGGATAGGCTTATCTGCAACCGTCGGCAACCCGGATGAAATCGCAGCCTTCATGGCTGGTTTTAACCGGAAAGCCGCAATAATTAATGTTCCAATTCAAAAGAGCTATGAGTACCGCGTTAAATATCCGACTCCCGATGAAGATGATTATAAACTGGCCGAGAGAGTTGGAATTAACCCTGATGCAGCGGCTAGATTAAATTACATCCTAAAGATGATTAATAAGTATAGGTCAACGCTAATATTCGTTAATAGTAGGACAAATGCTGAAATGCTAGGTTATAGATTCAGCCTTCTCTCACCCGCCATAGCTGTTCATCATGGATCATTATCAAGGGAAGAAAGAACTTTAATAGAGGATCAGTTTAAGTCCGGTCTTTTAAAGGCCATTATTTGCACCAGCACCCTAGAGTTAGGCATCGATGTGGGGCATGTTGGCCTAGTAATCCAGTATCTTTCACCTAGGAGAGTTTCAAACCTTATTCAGAGGGTTGGTAGAAGCGGACATAAGATTGGCTTAACATCAGAGGGAATCATTGTAACAGCCTTCACGGATGACACGCTAGAGTCCATCGCGGCTGTCAGACGGGCCTACAGGAACCTGATTGAACCAGCAATCATTCATGAGGATGCGCTTGATGTTTTAGCGCATCAAATAGCCGGCTTAGTTATGGACAAGGGCAAAATCAAAGTTGACGAGGCGCTAAATATTATACGCAGGGCCTACCCTTACCGTTCGCTCTCAAAGGTTAAATTCCTCGAGGTTGTCAAATATCTTGAGGCTTTAAGAGAAATCCATCTGGAGGGTGATCTTCTGAGGAGGGGGGAAAGAACAAGACGCTACTACTATGAGAACCTCTCAATGATACCGGATGAAAGGCGTTATCCAGTCATAGATGTAATCTCAGATAGAAAGATAGGCGACTTAGGGGATGAATTCATGGCTTTAAGGGCCAGAATCGGGCTAAATTTCATATGTAAAGGAAAAGTTTGGCGAATAGTTGAGATAGAAGATGAAACTGGAACAGTTTATGTTGTTCCATCCGAGGATCCATTAGCGGCTGTACCCGGCTGGGACGGTGAGATGATCTCTGTTCCCCTAAGCCTAGCTCTGGAAGTTGGCAGAATTAGGAGCGAGATATTAGATGAACTGAAAAGCGAGGTAAATACTGAGAAGGCAATACCTAACATTGCGGAAAGGCTCTCAGTTAAATCTCAAGTTATACGCGAGGTAGTCAATGAGATAAATGAGCATATTGAGCGAAATCTGCCTATTCCAACAGATAAAAACATTGTTGTTGAGGGATTTAACCGCTTCATTATAATTCACACATGCTTTGGAGAGATGGTAAATAGGGCTTTGGGATGCATATTTGACGCAGTGCTCTCAGATGAGGAACTTATAGTCGGCTGGTGGAACGATAGCTACCGCATACTTATCGAATTAACGCATGAGATCAGAGATCAAAGTTTAAGGCAAATAGCCAGCAAACTCTTCATCTTGAGCGATGATGAGATGGAAAAAGCATTCCAAGATTATCTTAAAGCCCGTTTCCCCTTCACAAGCAATATAAAGATTGTTGCTGAGAGATTCGGCGCCCTCCCAAGAGGCAGAACAATGGGATCTAAAGAACTTGAAAAGCTATCTGAGAGGTTTAAGGATACACCCGTGTATGAGGAGGCTCTTAAAGAGGCATTAAAAGAGAAAGTTGATTTGGAATCCGCTAAGAGATTCTTAAGGGAAATTAAATCAGGTAATATGCGTCTTGAAATATTTTTCTCCAAAGATCGTCCCTCACCTATGGCATATCACATACTCTCAGTTTACTCAGATTTATCGGAGCTAATGGCTCCGAAACATGTTATAATGAGCAATATAGAGCGGATGAAAAGAACCGTTGAGATGCGTAAAGTTAGACTTCTATGCTTTTCATGCCTTGAATGGTCAACTGAGATAAACGTTAAAAATGTGCCCAATAAACCAGTATGCAAAATGTGCGGGTCAGCGCTCGTAACATGCGTCAGAAACATGCATGATTTGGAGGGACTCAGACAAATTCTAAATAAACGACTAAAGGGAGAGCATCTAACTGAAAGCGAAATTAAAAATCTCTCCCGAGCTCGAAGGACAGCCGACCTGATTTTAAGCTATGGCAAGCAAGCAATCATAGCCCTACAAGTCATGGGTGTGGGTCCTGAAACAGCATCAAGGATACTTGGCAAAATGCATATGAAAGAGGAAGACTTCTACATGGATCTCCTGAAGGCTAAAATCCATTTTCTCAGAACACGACAATACTGGGAGGGCCAAAGATCCGAGAGGCTTTTTTGAGGGCACCCGAATGTTCTAATTTAAAGGAAAGGCAGAGGGAGGGGAGACAACGATTTTGAAGAGCGCTCAACATCACAAAATCGGCAATACTTCTCAAACAATGCCCAAACAGAAATATTTAATTTATCTGCCAATCAACGATAAGAAAGCCTAGAACTTGCTAATAAAAGTTGACGTAATACAACATCTACGTCATCTACTCTCATCTTACACTGCTCGCCCAAAGATAAAGCTGGCTGCCAATTAAAGGTTCTCATTAGAGGTTCTGGAATCTAGATTTGGCTGTGAACTTTTTCATTATTATTTTACGTTTATCCGTCAACTTCCCCTGTAGATGATCGTATCCATCGGCTGGCAGAAGCGAATTAGAAGTAAGCCTATGTTTGATCCATTCATAATCTCCTTTATTAAGTGCATAAGTTAATTCATAATCCATCGCTGTGAGATGAGCTTCATAAACCTTCGGATAATGCTTTATAACGGTATGCTTATCAATAGTTATGCCCATCTTTTTTAACTCGCTTATCTCAACAATCTCATGCAGCATAAAATGCTCGTTGCTTAGAATATCATCCAGAGTTACGACGTCGCCTGTAGGGGTTTCTCCGCTAATATATTCATAAAATTCCCCGGCAGAAATATGTTCGACTCCGTATCCTAAAGTCCTAAGTTTTCCCTCAGTTTCCGCAATTTTCACATTTATTCTGTTAAATATCATCCTAGAATCATTCGTCAATCTCTCTTATCCCTCAATAATCATTTTGGAAACTTCACATTTATAAAGAGTCATTTATCTAGGTATAACGCATTCGTTCATTGGACATTTTCTAAACAAGGTAGGATGAGCAATTTTATATCCATAAATGGAGGGGAAAAGCGAGATGTGACACTAAAACTCAACTTTCAGCCATATTAAAGCATGCTATGTAAATTGAGACAAGCTTTTTACCACGAAGCCCCATATGAATATTGGTTATCCACCGATGGATAGAAGGTTTGTTTGCCGCAGATGCGGAGAAGTTTACACTTTAAACGAATATTTAAAAGATCGGTTTTGCAGGAGATGCGGGACCCTGCTTACGGAAACATACGAAGCGTCAGCGACAAGACCTGAGGAGGAAAAGAAGAAAAATTTTCAAGTTTTAGTTAAAGATTTCTTTCCATACCCGAGCTTCCGTCCCTTTCAAGTTGAAGCCATAAAATTTGCGTATGAGATTATGAGAAATGGAAAGATAGGTTTACTTTCTTCCCCTTGCGGTACTGGAAAATCAATTTCTGTTTTAACAGCGTTCTTCGCCGCTAGAAAATCAACCCCTTCGCTTGGGAAGCTTCTAGTTTTGACGAGAACAAAAAATCAGCTTGAAATTTATGCAAGGGAACTTAAGAACATTAAGAATCATTCTGATATAAACTTTACAGCCTCAATATTTAAAAGCAAAAGAGAAATGTGCCCCTACGCTTTTGAGGACCCTAATATTAAAGGCATAAGCTATAGAGATTTCCTTCACTACTGTAAGGGTTTAAAAAGCGGACTCTTCGGCGGGCCATGCACATATTATGATAGAACATATGATGGGTGGAAGCCTAGCTGGCGCGCTCGCCTCCTTGTCGGTAAGATTAAGAGCGCCGGACCCCTTCTGCCCGATGAAGTTTACGAAATATGTCGTAGCGAAAAACTGTGCCCATATGAGATTACGAGAATCCTCACGAGATACGCTGACATAGTGATAGGCAACTACAACTACATACTTATAGACGTCATCAGGGGCTCAGTTTTAGGCAGAGCTGGAATAAAGATGAAGGAAGTGAACTGCGTCTTTGATGAGGCTCATAGCCTACCATACTACGCAGCCGGAACTCTATCAGATGAACTCTCATCAAGATCCGTTGCAAGAGCCAGAAAGGAGGTTAAAACTTTCGAGATTGATGATTCCAGCTTTTTGAACGCATTATACACCGTGATGATTAATTTTGGAAAAGATGTTTACAAAAAGTATGGATCTGACGTTGAGCACATCATTAAAGCGGGGGATCTCGTTAGCTCCTTATCCGAGGCGCTCGGCGTAGGCTCCGATGATCTGATTGAAATCATTCATGAGCTCGCGGATAAAGGTGAAGTTGTTAGGCAAAGAAGAAGCGAAGTTGGAAAGAGCCCAGTATCGTATCTTTCCCGCTGCGCAGACTTCCTTCTAGACTGGATAGGCTTGACTGATTCAAAATATGTTAGATACGTGAAGGTTGAAGTTGATAGAGAGGGGAAAAAGCGTGTAAGGCTTGGAATCAGATGTCTCGATCCAGCGTTAACCTCAAGCGTAATAAACGATTTACGCTCAACAATACTGATGTCTGGTACCCTCTGGAATCCAGACTATTACATAGATATTTTAGGGCTTGAAAAGAGCCGATGTCAAAGTCTAGAGCTGCCCAACCCATTTCCGCCTGAAAACAGGCTTATTATTGTTGATAAGTCTGTCACAACAAAATTTGAGAAGCGCAATGAAATCCAATGGAAAAGAATATCTGATCACCTTGAACAGTTAATCCAAAAGATCAATGGAAGAATCGCGGTCTACTTCCCCTCATATGAAGTAATGCAGGAAGTCTCCAGAGCAGTAAACCTAAATTCGCCCCTGTTAATTGAGGAAAGGAACACGAAGATTCTGGATGTACTCAAGTTTCTAAAGGATAATGGCCGCTGCGTGGTTTTCGGCGTTGCGAGGGGGAAAGTAAGCGAGGGGGTCGATATGACCGAGGAGGGACGAAGCATGTTTTCAGCCATCGTAATAGTTGGATTGCCGTTTCCAAAGAAAACAGAGCTCCAAATGGCCCTTCATAAGTATTTCCAGGAGAAATTTGGGGAAAAAGCTACGGAATATGCAAATAATATTCCATGCCTGAACGCTCTCGCCCAATCTGCTGGAAGACTAATACGAAGCCCTGAAGATAGGGGAATAATCGTTATTATGGATTGGCGTGCCGCTGGGAGATTCAAAGATAAACTTCCGGAAGATTGGAAAAGCAGCATGGAAGCCTACTTCAGAATAGAGAAGATCCTCGGCAGAATAGAGGGATTCTTCAGGACATGAGAGTCCTCTGCATCTAAAGAAGATTAGATATATAATAAGTAAAGGCTATCTTGTTTGCATTTACATTCTTGATTTCGTAAAGTTTAGTTCGCTGATCAGAGCGTATGGTGTAAGCGTTGGAATTTCCACTTCCCACCATCTGACCCATGTTCTGTAGATGCTTAAGTCTATTATGTTCTGCAGTATTCTGAGCATGTTATCGCTGATGCGCAGCTCTTTAATGGAAGCTAATATTTCGCCACGTTTAATTTGAAACATTCCATCTCTCGGTATTGTTGAAAAGTCTCCGGTTCTATAATTCTGGTATCTTAAGTACCAATCGTTTGTTACATATATGCCATCATCAACCTCAGAGGTCAAATCATCAACTGATTTGCTTCCCGGCTCAACTATGAGATTCCATGGATGAGGCACTATTATTCCTGCATTACCAGTGGTTTCAACGCCGAATTTTTTAGCTGTTAAACTATTATGTAGATAGGTTTTTAAAACGCCCTCTTCAATTATCGATTTTCTCCTCGTCGGCACTCCTTCGTCATCAAACGCCCTAGCGCCGAGCGTTCCAACAAGCGATGGGTCATCAATAAGTGTAAACTTTTTGGAAGCAACCTCTAAGCCGATTTTGTCAATTAAAAATGATTGACCCGCGTCAACAAGAAAAGCCGATGAGAGGGAACCAACTTGATTGACAAAGTCGGCGAAGACTAGGGGTCCTAGAAGCGCCATGTACTTCCCCGGTTCACCTGGCTTCGGGTTAGACGCAGCCTTAGCTATTTCACCAGCTCTCATACCGGCCTCTTCCGGATTAAAGTCCTCCGGTCTGCTGGCGATCGAAACAGCATGTCCCGTAGCAAACTCGGACATGAAGGCTCTCACCGAAATCTCTAAACCGGATATCTCTTGCGAAGCATAAACGTCGCCTGAAGTTGCAAGGTGCATCCTAGCCCTGTGGGCATTTAATGTTCCAGCAGCCCTCTCAGCTCCCTTTTCTAGGGCGCCCTTTATTGCGGATTCTACATAGGCAGTTAATGTGCCCGGGTCTAAGGGAATCTTTGGAGCCTTAAGTAGATTTCGGTCGTAACTAAATGGGCCCTGCGGCAGCGGCGCATATACATCTGCCGGCGGCGTTGCCTTAGCAATTTTCACAACATTTTTTACAGCCCTCTCTATGCTTCTTTGAGATATGGTGCTTATTGAGGTTGCAGCCCTATGTTTCTCAACCATAACAAAGATATCTAATGTTACATCCAAGAATAGTTTTGAAACAGTGATCTCATTATTTGAGAAACGTATCATGATTCTGCGGGATTCAGTAAGCGCAGCTGAAACATCTGTTGCGCCCTCTCTTCTACCTAAATCGACAACGCTTAAGGGAATCTCTTCAAGCTTAATTTTATGCGCCATTAATTTTAACCCCCCTTAAACGTATATGTGGTCCACCAGTCCAGACAGGTATGCCCTGCATTGGGTCGCCTTTACCGCAATACGCAGCCTGAAACTCCAGGTCCTTCCCTGCTGCGTCGACAGCGGACCATAATCTTACAGTTGTTATTTCCAGAACTGGGTTTCTTACTAAATTTTTCAGTTCGCCATTTTCTATTTTATAGGCTTCTAATCCAACGTAGCGCTGATTGAACCTTCTATCATCGATGTTCCATTCCATGAAGTTCTTGATGTATATGCCGTCTCTAACATCTTCGAGGAGCTCTTCTTTCGAGTAATCTCCCGGCATAAAGAACGTGTTCGCCATGCGAACTATTGGCTCGCGATTGTATGCAACCGATCTGGAAGCCCCATTGCTTTCAACCCCAAATACGCTTGCTGTCTCCCGGTTGTGCAGAAACTCATTTACCACGCCCTCTTTTATTAGGATACGCCTTCTTGCTTTAACGCCCTCCTCATCGTAAATGTAAAAGCCAAAGGAACCCTTTAATGTCGGGTCATCAGCAACATTCACTTGGGGAGAGCCAACTCTAAGCCCGATTGAATCCTTTTTGAGAAAAGTTTCACCTGCCTGAGCAGCTTCTCTACCAAGTATCCTATCGGCTTCGCTTGGATGCCCACATGACTCATGGCTGACTATCCCTACGACCTCGGGTCCTAAAACAACATCCATTTTGCCCTCAGGAGGCTTAACAGCCTCTAAAAGAATATTTGAGAGAGCATAGGTTTCCTCATAGAAGAGTTTTGGCAGATTCCATCTTTCAGCAACCTCCCACCCTCCAGTTTCACCCAAATTAAAGTATCTTTGAACCGGGCCTTTCTGGGGGTGAAAAACCGTGATGAAAGCGAATAGAGCCACTCTTGGAATCACGCTGCGAATATTGGCTCCATCACTTGTCGCTATGAACTTCTCAGTTATCCAAGTATCTAAGCTTGTCATGCGTGCTGGGACCCTAACATCGCGCGCTGAAGCCGCTGCAATAGCCTGCTCATCCGCCTCCTTTAAAAGGCTAACCCTGGAATCAAGATCTACATCAGCAAATTTCACCCTCGGCTTAACTTCAACTTTATCATTTCCCAAGTCGCCTTTTCCCATCAATATTTCCCTCCTCATTAATTTTGAGGCTAATCTAGCCATCCTGAAGGCCCGTCTTAAGGCCCCCTCAACATTTCTCTTCCTTAAAATGTTTATGGAGGCAAAGCCTAAGGATCCATTAACAAGAACCCTTACGCCAAGTCCCCTATACTCCTCAAACGCTGACGCCTCCAGAACGCCGTTTTTCATAATTATGGATTCGCGAAGATCCGTCTGCAACCTTGCCTCAGCATACTCCGCACCCATGCTCCTAGCGCTGTCAATAGCGAATTCAACAAGGCTTTCCAAACATCATCATCCTCCGCTAAGTAAATGGCGTAAAACTACTATTTTTTAATTTCGAGAATCAGCTTTTTAAGATGAAACAGCCTATAAGTTTCTGTGGGATATTCATGTCCACTCAAGAGTTTGCGGCATTTAACAAGGAATCTATTCTTTTAGAAATATGTCAAATTCTGAAGAAGACAAATGCCATAGAATTTGGCGCCTTTAAGCTTCCAAGCGGTAAGATCACACCATATTATATTAATTTAAGAGTCGTACCCAGCTTTCCCGACGCCTTCACGAAAATATCCAAAATAATTATTGAGTTTATAAGAAACGAGATTGGCTTAGAAAAATTTGATAGGATAGCGGGTATACCTACCGCTGGCTTACCGCTAAGCGCTATAACCGCATATAACCTCAAAAAGCCATTCTTATACGTGCGCCAGAAGAGGAAGCTCAGAGGTAGAGAACGTAGGGTGGAAGGTGTTCTCATGCCGGGCGACATAGTTCTATTGATGGATGATTTAGTTACAACAGGCTTAAGCCTTAGAAAATCAGCACTGGCTGTTAGAGCAGAAGGTGGAATCGTTTCAGACGCGTTTGTTCTGCTAGATAGGGAAGAGGGTGGGAAAGAGAAACTTGCAGATATAAATGTTAATCTACACGCGGTTTTAGGCATCAAAGATATCGCGCATAAACTATATGAAATAAACGTCATAGGCGATGATGAGTTGAAGATAATTTTAAGCCAAGTTAAAGCCTCGAGAAACAGATGAAAGATCCCTTTAATCTCAGGAAAATTAAAAATAACGCTGCCAATCTACAATGCATAACTGAAAGCAGAACCCCCTAAATTCAGTCCGGTGGGAAACGACAAAGTAAAAGTTAACATTTACTAAACAACTTAATTAAATCCCCTTTAATCTCCTCAGGATTATCAAAATCAAAATCTAAAAATTGAGGGTTTAAATTCTCCCTTAACATTTCTCTCCTCAAAATGCCTATGAAGAGTCCCTCCTCCTCGACATTCTTGTTGCTGAATATTCTACGTATTGCACTGTTAACCGCGCATGAGGGGGAGCGCTTAACGCCGATAACAGCTAAAATTTCTATGCGTGGCCTTCTGCTCATCGTTACTAAAGTTTTGATTTGTTCCACCGTTAGCCTCGCTAGCTTATTGCAGTGCTCCATAAAACCGGGTAACATCTCATATTCATCTTTTGTTCTTGGAGGGCGCGGGTTTCCGCAGTGAGTGAACTCTGGGCAGGGCAGCTGTATTATGCCGACATTAAGCCTGGAGACAAACTCGATTAATTGCGTGGCTAACCCCCTATTTTTTTCAATAGACTTGTTATTCTGCCACCACCTTATGCTCTTATTCAGTAAGCAATGGGAGAGGGCAAGAACTTTGGATACAATTTCTGTACTTTCACTCATCCTTAGGTTGCCCCCATCTGGCTTACTACGGGAGGAGGACGCTTTTGAATATACAAGTATCGTTTGGCCCTCCCCTCCCTGGTTAACATCCCATCTCTAACAAGATCAAGTAGAACATGCGCAACTGCTGTTCGATCGTAATGATAGCCCAAACGGGTCATCTCCTTATGAACATCATCCAGCGAGCGCGGCTCAGCAAACCAACCTTCGCCCCAAAGTCGCTCAATTATCCCCCTGCAAGTCTCAGATCTTGCCTGCGGGGCCGCGGCTGCAACTGGAACTGCTGCATGCTTTGTTACGTAACTTGAAACGCTTGATAGAACCTTATCCACAACATCTTTAACTTGATCCTCTCTGCAGCTTATCTCGAACTCTACATTTCCAACCTTCATTTTTATTTGAACCGGCGGTTTCCCCTCAGATTTCTCTGACATTCCTCTCACTTATTGTTGTTTATTGTATTGCACATTTTGTTCATGCGCAACATTTATATACAACAACCTTAATCTATAAGTTGGTGAATGTTGTTGATTGAACAATTACATTATGCAACAACACCAAAATATAATTTTCCCCCAATCTTCGAACAATCTAGCTTTCCGAGAAAGTTCATTGATCTGAGTTTAACATCAATGAGCGAGATAAGGAATAAGTGCTTTCAACCATGGATTGATTTATCTGATCTGCCATCTGAGAGAATCGAAATTCAGGAAGATATCGAGGGCGTCATAGAAATTTATGGTAAAGATGCATTCTCAATAATCTCGCCCATAGAACCCATATTTGAGGAGACCCCTATAATAGCCATCGATGTTTCAAGCATCAGAATTGGTGAGACAGAAGAGGGAGTCATATGCGCCGTCAGAGGCGCCATTATATGGAATGAGAGGAAGATCTACAGATACTTACGTTTAGGACCATTCCCATTTCACATAACGGAAGATAATAAAAAGGAGATTCAGGGATTACTTGAGCATTATCAACCGTTCGGTTCCATCTCAAAACTATCATTCCTTATTGAACTACAAAGCCGTCTATGCAGCGCGCTGGAAAGATGGATCCAAATGGTGATTTCGGCATCTGCAAGCAATAGCATAATTCTTTGGGACGGCTCACTGGCCTCTAGAGTCTCTAACAATTCTCATAATATACTGCCTAACATATTGAAGACCGCAAGGGACAACTCAAATATTGTTCTTTCATTTTCTAAGGCTTCAACAATCAGGTTCCTCGGAAAGAAAATCACAGATTTAATTGCCAAGCAAAGCATGCCGTGCCTTCTCGAGATTAATGAGCAAATGCTCTCAATATCTTCTAGAAATATGCGTCTATATGGAAAAATTTACGTTGCCAAACTGAATGATAAAGGGTACCCGTTTAGGGTCGACATGGATAAAGCGTTACCTAGAGAATTACAAATAGAAACTGTTAGAAGGCTCCTTGGGAATGAACTTATGTTTCAGGGCTATCCGGAAGCACTGCGCCTAGCTCATATATTCTCAACGTTCACTGCCAGCGACGTTATAGGCATACAGCGCTTTATAGCCAGAAAATATGGGCTGAAAATTGTTACTTTACCGAGCATCAGAAAGGCCCTATTTGGACCCTTTGGAACAGGCGGCGCCGGAGATTAGCGGACATGCGCCTATATAAGAAAGCTGGGAACACGATACAAATCATTAGTTTCCCAGATGAGGATGTTGAGAAGGGCGGCTACCTTATAATTGAAGATAAAAAAGCTGGTAAATCGATGATTGTTCAGGTTATAGATATACAATTCGCTAATGTTCCCGGAATAATGGAAGAACTGCTTCGGGAGCCCCTCATAGACAACCCAATTAGGGGTGAAGATGTTGATCCCTTAGATATAACGTCGCATATACTCTATGTTCAGGACGCGCGCCTACTTATATGTAAGATTCATGGCTCAATAGAGGATGGTAAACTAAGTCCTGACAGTTCATGGTTGCCCTCCAGGACGCATTCTGTGATAAGGAAATTGCCAATCGATAGATTAATGGAGGTATCTGGGATGGTAAGCGTTTTTCCAATAAACTTGGGTGAAACAATTGAGAAAACACCTACTATTATAGACGCATGTAACCTCGATGGAAAACTTAATATAATAACTGGAAGAAAGGGAACAGGTAAATCCCATCTATCTAAACTTCTGGTTCTAGGGCTTATTACGCATGGCGCAACGGTCATAATTCTAGATCTTAACGGTGAATACAAAAACCTAGGGTTAGACGTGAACGATAAGAGAAACGAATTTTCTGATAAAATTCATGTTTTGATTCCAGGGGCGAACTTTAAAATAACTCTCTTACAAGCAAGCCTACCTGTGATGATGAGGATTCTCACGTATGCTCTCGATCTGCCGGGGACCTCAGCTCGGGAGTTTAGGCATATATGGCGTTTCCTAGAGGAGAGGAATATGCTTTCATTCCATGAGCTCAGCGAAGCCATTAGGAGATGGCAGTGTAATCAGCAAGTTAAGGATGCTTTATTTTCACGTTATTATACGCTTTTACACTCGAACTTCTTCACTGATAATCCTTCTGAAGCTATGGATTTTGAGGTTCTCATTCGGAGGGCTGAGGATGATGGCGGAGGAGCAATAATATTGGATCTAAGTAATTCATCCTCGATAGACCGCCAAATAGTTGTTGAATATGTTTTAGCTAAACTGCAAGATTTGCTGTCCCAATGGAGAATTAGGGCGGTTTTCCTTTTCGCTGAAGAAGCCCACTTATATCTTAGAGAAACCTACTGGGATGACATCGTTACGAGAATGAGGCATTTCGGAGTTTTCACAACGTTCATAACTAATCAACCAAATACAATTCGAGAAAATATTTACCGACAGGCAGACAACATATTCTTATTTAATTTTGTGAATGAACATGATTTGGAAATAATTTCGAGAGCAGCGAGAGTTGACGCAGAAACTACGGTGTCCATAGTGCGCGATTTACCGCCTCATCATTGTTTAATACTGGGAGAGGTTGTGAAGGACTTTCCGATAATTGCGAAAATAAGACAGCTAAATGTGAAGACCATGGGGGAAACAAGATTCTTCTTCGTAAACAATCATGCGATCAGAATGATGAAGGAAAGCCGGGAAAAATCGGCGGAAAATCATCAATAGATCATTCTTCTGAGCACGTAAAATGCGGAGTCGACAATTTCAGCAAATCTTATATCTCTGAGATAAAATGATTTTAGTGGTGTGATAGGATGAGAGGTGGACGTCAAATCTGCAGATAATTTTCGGCACCAGCCTCTCATAGGATTCAAATGTTTTGCGATCTATAGGTTTATATTCAATTTCATATATTTCAGAGGAGTAGTGATGTGAATGTTCAGGGAGGTTCCTCCAACAGTTGACTTTCCAAAGCTCGAGCATAAGATACTGAAGTTCTGGGCTGAAGCTGACGCCTTCAAGAAGCGTGTAACCCTAAATAAGGGTAAGAAGCCATGGTCCTTCATGGATGGGCCTATAACCGCTAATAATCCGATGGGCGTTCACCATGCTTGGGGACGCACCTATAAAGATTTATTCCAAAGGTTTAAGGCGATGCAGGGGTATGAGTTACGCTATCAAAACGGCTTTGACTGTCAAGGATTATGGATTGAGGTTGAGGTTGAAAGGGAATTAGGCTTCCAATCTAAAAGGGATATTGAGGCATATGGCATAGATGAATTCGTTAAGAAGTGTAAGCAGAGAGCCCTGCGTTACGCTGCTATACAAACTGAACAGTCTATACGCTTAGGATACTGGATGGATTGGAACGATCCCGATTTATTGCGTTACTTGGCAGATTGTTTAGAGAATCCGAGTCAAGTAGTAACCATTCAGGGCGCTTTAGGCCCAGTGACTGATACCGTTGAGAAGATCGTTGGCCGACTTGGCTCCCTGGAGATAGGAGGCTCATACTTCACCTTCTCGGATGAGAACAACTACATGATTTGGTCTATGCTTAAGAAATGCTATGAGAGGGGCTGGATATACAGGGGCAGGGATGTGATGCCGTGGTGCCCAAGATGCTCAACAGCTCTTTCAGAGCATGAGATTGTAACAGAAGGCTATAGGGAGCTAACCCATCCGGGTTTAACCCTCAGGTTTCCCCTTAGGGGTAGAAAAGGCGAGTCCTTATTAATATGGACAACTACACCGTGGACGTTAACATCTAACGTTGCAGCTGCTGTTCATCCGGACATAACATATGTGAAAATCAAATATAATGATGAATACTTATATGTCGGCAAACCTGCCCTTGAAAGAACATTGCCCCAAGGGAACTATGATATCCTCGAGGAGATCAAGGGTTGCGATATGGAAGGTTGGGCTTACGATGGGCCCTTCGATGAGTTACCAGCTGAAGTAGATTCTGGAGCTGTAGATGCACATAGGATCATATTGTGGAATGAAGTGAGCGAGGAGGAGGGCACATGCATAGTTCACATAGCGCCGGGCTGCGGTAAGGAGGACCTAGAGCTTGGGAAAATCTATAATTTACCGATCGTTGCGCCGCTTAATGAGTTCGGCGTTTTCATCGAGGGTTTCGGAAAATTCGCTGGAATACATGTTTATGATTCGGCAGAACCCGTAATTGAGGATTTGAGAAGAAAGGGGCTGCTCTTCAAGTTTGAAAATTACGTTCACCGCTATCCAGTATGTTGGCGTTGCGGCAGCGAACTTGTCTTCCGCCTGGTGGACGAATGGTTTATATCAATGGGTGAAAAACTCGGCAAGCCTTTTGAGGAAATCACGGAGGATGAGAAGGCTAGAAACCTAAGGTATCAGATAATGGAGGTTGCCAAGAAAATTCGATGGATACCGGAGTATGGATTACAACAGGAGATGGATTGGCTTCAAAACATGGAGGATTGGATGATATCGAAAAAGCGCTATTGGGGCCTAGCATTACCAATATGGGAATGCCAGAAATGCGGAAACTTTGAGGTTATAGGCGGAGAGGAGGAGCTTAAGGCGAGAGCTGTTGAGGGGTGGGAGATATTTGAGGGGCATACGCCGCATAGACCGTGGGTTGATGCGGTGAAGATTAAATGCTCCAAATGCGGCGCGCTTATGTCGCGCATACCAGATGTAGGCAATCCATGGCTTGACGCCGGCATAGTTTCTTACTCAACGCTCTGCTACAGGCACAACCGAGACTATTGGAGAAAATGGTTCCCAGCGGATTTAGTCTGCGAATCCCTTCCGGGACAGTTCAGAAACTGGTTTTACGCTATGCTCGCGATGAGCACAATCATGGAGGGTGAGGCACCGTTCAAAGTCTGCTTTGGACACGGCCTTGTATTAGGTGAGGACGGACGTGAAATGCATAAGTCGTGGGGTAACGCCATATGGTTCGACGATGCTGTTGAAACCATGGGTGCGGATGTTATGCGCTGGATGTACTGCACCAATAGGCCTGAGACGAACCTTCTCTTCGGCTACAAGAGGGCGGATGAGATTAAGAGGCGCTTCTTGATTCCGCTCTGGAACATATATAGCTTCTTCGTAACCTACGCCAATCTGGACGAGTGGACTCCGAAGAACGCCGTCCCATATGAAGCGCTTTCTCTACTGGACAAGTGGTTACTTTCCAAACTTAACATGCTGATTAAAGATGTAACTAAATATCTCGATGACTATGACCCGTATGATGCAGCAATCTCAATCGAAAAATTTGTTGATGAACTGTCAACGTGGTATATTAGAAGATCTAGGCGCAGATTCTGGAAAAGCGAAAGAGATGATGATAAGAATGCCGCATACACGACGCTGTACACTTGCATAACGACCCTTATTAAAATACTTGCGCCATTCATACCATTCCTAACTGAGGAGATATATCAAAATGTTGTGAGAAGCGTGGATCCAAAAGCTCCGGAAAGCGTCCATCATAACGACTGGCCGGTGGCCGATGAGAAAATAATTGATGATGATCTTATGGCGAGCATGGATCTGACAATTAAGGTCTGCAGTTTAGGCAGATCCGCACGCAGCAAATCTGGACTTAAATTACGCCAGCCACTCGCCGAGGCGAAAGTCGTGGCTGATGAAAGCATCATTAAGCGTGTTGAGAAATTCAAGGATCTAATTATGGATGAATTAAATGTGAAAAACATTTCCTTCACAACTAATAGAAACGAGCTAATGGAGATCATTGTAAAGCCCATTCCAGATGTGCTTGGCAGAAAATACGGCAGGCTCTTCCCAAAGATCCAGGAGGCTATTGCGCAAATGGACTCTGGAGAAGTGATCGCTTCCATTGAGAGCAGGAGATGCCTAAATCTAACCGTTGAAAATGAAAACATAATGATACTCCCAGAAGAAATCAAAATAGTGAATCAGCCTAGGAGTGGATATTCAATCTCTGAGGAGGAGGGAATGGTCGTTGGCGTAAGCATCATTATACCTGAGAGCCTCAAAATGGAGGGACTTGCACGTGACATAGTTAGGCGAATACAAAACCAAAGAAAGGAGGCTGGATTCAAAATAGCGGATCATATCGAAACATACTATGAAGCCGGTCCGATCCTGACAGACGTCTTCGAAAACTTCGGTGAATACATAGCTACCGAAACATTATCGGTCCTCATAAGAAAGGGAAACCCGCCTGAAGATGCGCATTCAGCAACATATAGCTTAGCTGGTGAAACGCTTAAGGTTTGGCTTAGACGATCTGGTAGCAAATAGATGAATGAGTGGAATTTAGAGTTTTTAGATTTTTTCTTTACCCGTTTATATGAGAATGGGCTTCACCATTCAAAAGAGTTATTTATTTGCGCGTTAAATCCTTATAGAGGCTGTGATCTATATGTTTAAGAAATCAGACTTTGATCTATTAAAGGATGAAACTATAGATGTTTCTGTTAGGCCTCATCCTCTATCATTTCTTAAATATTACCTTACCAACATGCACCTGGTTCTTATAGCTATAATCCTAAACCAAATCTATAACTATGTAAGGTTAAATCAGAAAATCATGGAGATTTTAAATTTGCTTTTTAATTTTGTGCCAAGCATAAAACCTGAAGACCTTTTTTTGCTCATAATTTTTTGGGTAATTCTGATGTTAAGCGGACTTTTAATGGGCGTATTTTGGGTTAGTAAAATGCCCCTACTATACATGTTTCTATTGGGGTTTATTGGGACATTACTTGAACTACATTTTCTCGCGCCCTATGATATCCCATTTATATCGAAGCCTATGATTAAAGTATGGCTTCTGGTTCCAGCCGCTTTAATCGGCTTCCCCCTCATAGAAGCTTATCGAAGGGGACATAGATATTTCGTAACGAACTATAGGATCGTAATGATTAAAAAGTTCATTAGAAAGGAAACGCGGGAAATAATGCACGATAAAATAACAGATGTGTACATAAATCAGGGGATCCTCGGCAGGATTTTTAATTATGCCACAATTATACCTATATCAGCTTCAAGCTTTGGACTTGGGGAAGATGCAGCTTCAGCATCCGTATATGCGGCGGCGCCTGTTCGAAGAAGCTTTTTGGGAATAAGCTTCGGTGGAAAAAGGGGCGTAAATAGGCCTAGAGCCTCAACTTACTTTTCACTTCATGGCGTGCCGAAACCAAGAGAAATACATGTATTAATAGCGAATAGACAGATTGAAACAAAGGAGGCGCCAATCCTAAAGAGGATTGAAGGAATTTTAAAGGAAGAGGAGAAAGAAGAGAGAAATAGTCAGGATTGATGCAAATCAAAAATTTATTATTTGTTTGGAGCTATTATTAATTTTGTATGGCTGAAGTTGACGTACTTATAGTTCCAAGTCTCAGAAGTTCAGCCGTGAAGGCTGCAAACATGCTTATAAATGGGAATTACAATGTGGTTTTTCTAAATTATCCATGCAATCTTCAATCTTCCATTCGCAGCTATGCTCATGGATTTGCATCATTAAAAGATTTAATTGCATATATAAAACGTGGAAGATTGATTCCTGAGCCAGCGAATTCGTGGCTTTATCTAAATGAGCCTATACTGGATGCATTGCAAAAGCTCGGTAAGGACGTTAAAATCTTCTGTTATAAGGATGTGGACCAATATCACATGCTGACGTATGTAGCTTCCAAAATAGCCAGCCTAACTTTAAGGGTAAACCTCACTGGCAAGGTAGATGCTGATGAGTGGATTAAAACTTTAAGGAGCGCTTCCAAAACTGAAACAGCCGATTGGGAGGCGGAGATAGTGGCCTTCAAAGCTGAGGGTAAAACTGCATGTTTGGCTGGCATCGATGGGTGGAAACTGGCTAAAAGCATAAGAAAGTTCGGACACAGAACTTATGTTAAATGTGCTGAGAGGCTTTACTGCCTTAAGCCCCTGGAAACCCTTGAAATCCTCCTAGAAAAGGGAAAATTAACATGGGAGGATGCTGAAAAACTCATTAGAGAACATGCCGAATTCATAAGGGATTTCGTGCTTGCCACATGCAATATTGACGAGGCATATTGTTCCTGGCTGGAAAAACATCGTCTTAAGCAGAAGATCCTTACCTAAGATTTTTGTAGATGCCCTTCCACCGTCTTTTTAAGAATGTCTTGGAAAAGGTTTACGAGTTTTACGCTGCAATGCTGGCATATTTAAGCTTTAAGCTCTGAGAAGACGTAAGTTCTAAATAAAGGTTTCTAGGTAAGGTAGGGGCGTAAAATGGCATATCTAATAAGCTTAATGAGCCGCAAAATCTTATTTATAAGTGTAGAACGAATGAATTACCGAAACAAATCATATTTGAATTCTCTCCCCCTTTTCATTATATCTGACTTTTCCAAGATAATTTTTCATCTTTCTCATTTGCGCCTTGCTGAAAATCGGGCCATCCCTGCAAACTCTGTATTCTCCTATTACGCAACTCCCGCATATTCCTATTGCGCATCTTATGTAGCGTTCTAGGCTGGCCTGCATATCAACCGAATACTGCTCAGTAATTTCGTAGATCTTGCGGATCATCCCTTCAGGACCGCAAGCATATACCGCATCAAATTTTTCTTTACGTAACATTTCTTCTACAAGGTCGGTTATAAGCCCTTTAATCCCGTAGCTTCCATCCTCAGTTGTGAAAAGAACTTTAATGCTTCTATTATGCAGCTTAGATAAGCTTGCCAGCTCCTCTAAGAAAACTATCTTATTTTTTGTCTCAGCTCCTTCAATTACGACTGCCTCAATGCCCATGTTTAGAACTTTTTTTGTGAGCATTAACAGCGGCGCCATCCCTGTTCCGCCGCCAGCAATAAGGGCTCTCTTCCCGTAAATTTCAAACTGGTTTCCAAATGGGCCTCTAACTCCTATTAAATCGTTAACCCTCATGCTGTTAAGCGTTTTGGTTGCCTCACCAACCTCAGCAACGGTTACTGATGCTAAGCCATCTGGGTGAACTGATGAGATGCTTAATGGTATCTCATCAACCCCCGGAATCCAGACCATGATGAACTGTCCCGGGTTAGCTGAGGAGCACAATTCATCCTTGAAGGTTATGGTTTTAACATGAGGGTTTTCCGGCTTAATCCGTAAGATTCTAACCGCTCTTAATGCATTATTTTTTATGCGCCAATCCGACAATTTCCTTAACGCTCCTAAAGCCTTTTCTCTCTAAGTAAGCGTATAAGCCATCACATATGGATTTGAACACTGATAAGCCTTCTAGAGATATGGCTGAACCTATTTGAACCGCTGATGCCCCGGCCAACATGAACTCAACAGCATCCATCCATGTTCTTATCCCGCCGCATCCGATTATTGGAATATCAACCGCTCTGTAGATTTCATAGATGCATCGAACCGCTATAGGCTTAATAGCTGCCCCTGATAAACCGCCAAACTTATTCGCCAATATGGGCATGCATGTTTCAATATCTATAGCCATGGCTCTTATGGTGTTTATTGCTGTTATGGCATCCGCGCCCTCTGAAGCGGCTGCCTCAGCAAGCGCATCTATGCTGGCAGCGTTAGGAGTTAACTTTGCGAAAACAGGCCTACTGATGGATCCCTTAACCAGCCTAACAACGCGCTTAACCATTTCCGGATCCTGGCCGATTTCGCTTCCAGTTCCCTTAACATGTGGACATGAGAGGTTAAGTTCAATGGCGTTTGCTCCAGCATCACACGCAATCTCAGCGGCTTCAGCATATTCCTCTGGTGAAAAACCAAATACGCTGACTATTAGAGGAATCTTCAAGTCTCTTAAATCCTTTATCTCCTCAGTAAACCTATGTATTCCGGGATTTGGTAGTCCGATGGCGTTCAGTAATCCGCAGTCAACCTGGATGAGTGTGGGGTTGGGGTAGCCGCTGCTAGGCTTCAGTCCAACAGATTTCGTCACAACCGCTCCAGCGCCGGAGTCGGCAACTTTCCTTAACATGCTGGCTGAAGAGCCTAGGATTCCGGATGCTAGCATGGTTGGATTCGGCATGATTAGGCTAGATATTTCAGTTCTAAGAATAGGCGTGTTTCTTCCATAATCCTCCATTTTAAAAGCCATCCTCGACTTTAAAACCTATTTTTCCTACGTCAATATTAGTTTTATCTAGTAAATACATATTTAATGGGACGCTACTTTATAGGATGGAGTGGTGCGGTGGAAGATTTGAAAGCGTCTATAATATCAAGCGTTATAGGGATTTTTGGGCTAAACGAGAAAGGGGAAATATTGGATAAAGAAGCTTTTTCAAGGGATGCTGCTAAGGTGGCCGAGAATCTATTTGAAATCGAGCGGGGAAAACTTGTACCGGAAATAAGAAGCCTAGTGGAAAGGCTGAGAGGGAAGAACTATGGGGGCTTCATTTTCGAGAGTCCAGAAATAGCTGATGCTGCGAAAAAGGAGCTTAATGTTGAGGCTGAAGCTGGAAATTTAATTGAATTAAGCGGCAAGCTTCGTGAAAAAATTGGTGAGATGGGTGTCGAATTAGGCTTTTTTAGGGAGCCGGCAGAAATAACACGTTGGATAAGGGAAGTGGCTATTGAACTCTCAAAGCTTAGGATTAAAAGGGCGACTGAGAAGAGAGATTTACTGATAGTTCAGGCGATTGGGACCCTAGATGATTTAGATCAGACATTAAATCTTTTCATGAGCCGGTTAAGGGAATGGTATGGGGTTCACTTCCCAGAGCTCAGCCGCCTAATAGATAAGCATGAAACATATGCTAGGCTGGTGTATACGCTTGGGCATAGGGGAAACTTCACTGTTGAAAGGCTTGAGAAGGAAGGTTTTCCGAGGAATAAAGCCATGCAAATAGCGCAGTCAGCCAAGTCATCGATGGGCGCAGATTTACAGGATGTTGATATTGAGCAGATTCAAAGGATATCAAAGAACACTCTGCAACTTTATGAAGCCAGATCAAACTTGGAAAGATACATTGACGCATTGGTTGAGGATGTTGCGCCAAACCTGAAAGCCATTGCCGGATCATCTATCGGTGCTAGACTGATAGCGCTTGCAGGTGGGCTTGAAAACTTAGCTAAGATGCCTGCCAGCACCGTGCAGGTTTTAGGCGCTGAAAAGGCTCTTTTCAGATCCCTTACAACCGGATCTAAGCCCCCTAAGCATGGAATAATCTTTCAACATGCGCTAATCTATAGATCTAAGCGTTGGCTTAGGGGAAAAATAGCCAGAGCTTTAGCTGGCAAGATCGCGATAGCTGCCAGGACGGATGCTTTCACCGGGAACTACATAGGCGATAAGCTTAGGGAGGAGCTGCAGAGGAGGGTTGAGGAGATAGAAAAGAAGTATCCTGAGCCTAGGCCGAAAATTAAAAAGATCCAGAAAAAGCCTAAGAAATTGAAATCTAGAAGATGAATGGGGAGGTTAAAAGTTGTATGACAGTTAAGATTGAGCCTATGCCCCAATTTAACGGGGTTTATCAGGTAATCCTTGAGGATGGAAGCCGGAGGATTGCGTCGAGAAATTTAGCGCCTGGCAGAGATGTTTACGGCGAGCGCCTAATAAAACATAAAGATGGGGAGTATAGGCTCTGGGATCCGTATAGGAGTAAGATTGCTGCCGCCATTCTGAAGGGCCTAAAAGTTCTGCCCATTAAAGATGGGAGTAAAGTCCTCTATCTGGGCGCAGCCTCAGGTACGACGGCGAGCCATGTATCGGACATTGTAGGTGAAGATGGACATGTTTTCTGCATAGAATTTGCCCCTAGACCGCTTAAGGAGCTCGTAGATAACGTATGCAGATTCCGACCTAACATGTCGCCGATTTTAGCGGATGCTAGATTGCCGGAGAAATACGTGAACATAGTTGAGAAGGTTGATGTAATATACTGCGACATAGCCCAGCCTGAGCAGGCGCAAATACTTGTGAACAATGCGAAGATATTCCTAAAGGCTGACGGGTGGATAATGCTGGCCATAAAAGCCAGAAGCATAGATGTCACGAAGGAGCCGAGCGAAGTCTACGGGAAAGAGATCGCCATACTTGAGAAAAATGGCTTTCAAATACATCAGGTTATCCATTTGGAACCATACGATAAGGATCATGCCATGATTTTGGCTCAATACTCGCCTAAACGATGGCAGGGTGAAGATTAGCTGCTGAAGAAACATTTATGCTCCCGCGTGATGTAGATCTCTATTGCAACCATAATGACAATTGACCCTATATTCGTCAAAATTCTTCTGCAGTTTCATAATGCTGATTTTACAGCATCCTCGCTATTAACAATTCTGATTATTCTTTTTAGAACCTCAAGGTTTTCATTAATTGAAGAGTTTTTTAGATGAGCTTCCTTCAGATTTTTAATGTCTCTGTATTTCAAAAGCCCCTTCACTGAGGGATGAGAAAGAATTGATTCTGAGAACCTGATCTGCAGCATCGCTGATTCGTAATCTCCATTTTTTAAGCAATCTTTAGCGCTAAGAGCCTCGGTTTTTGCCTTCTCGATTAAGTCCGAAACCCAATGTTCCTTAAGCTTCCCGGAAACCATATCCAATATGCCTAAAAGGTTAGTGAGAGAAGCTTCTACGTTGCTCCTGTCTAATCCATGTAATTCGTGAATCTCACAAAGCACCCCGTAGAAGACGGGATTTTTGACGCGGAGATGTGGAAGAAACAGTCTAGGCGTATTTATCTCCGGCACATTTTCATTCAAAAGTAGGGCTCTGGCAACATTGATTGAGGCGCCGAAGACTTCATCCTCAGCAAGTTGGAAGCGTCCTCTTTGAAGAAAATCTTCAGCGCGGTTTATTCCCGTATGAGCCTTATTCAACATCTCTTTTACGTAGGATAAGGGGATTCTGGAGTTGTATGCCTCGATTCTAAGTTGACCTAGCAGCCCCCTTGGGTCGTAAAAGATTTCTCCGGTTCTCAGTGCTTGCAGGCGAAACATGTCGAATAGAATCCTTCCCCCTCCGCCGCAGAATGGCGGCATAAATGTTTCTATGGGCGCCCTATAGACCTCGAGTTTTAAGCCGTCAATCTCTTCCATCTCCCTAAGGTATATGCCGCCATCTTTAAGTAACAAAACATCTATATCGCTGCTTTTATGCAGTTTTCCCTTAGCGAAGCTGCCGAAAACAGCTATGCCTAAAACTTCCCTATTTTGAGACTCACGGCTCACGAATTTATGAATCACATTTAAAGCGTTTTTAAACGAACCCATAACTCAAATAATATGAAGGGTATAATGCCAATGAAAAACTTTTCCCAGGCGCTGATGCCAACTTGCCCATTTCACTCGCCAGGATGAAGGACTTTCCGAAGAACCCTCGCTGCCGGAATTGCTACTATTGACCCTATTATCATCTGAGCGATATTAAACGGCACCTCGGCCACAGCGACGGCCTCTATGCCGAAGAGCCAACCTATGAAGAACATTTGATATATGAAGTAGCCTAAAACCATTGTAAAACCTCCTATAGTTGTGGATAGGATCATCCAACCAACTTCTGGGCTGGAAATTAGGCTTACTGCAGATATGGAGAGGGCGATTATGAGTCCTAATGTTAGCCAAAAAAGGATCGGGATTTCGAGCATTAACGTCATTTGTCCTAGAGTAAGCTCAATCTGCCCACTGTAAAAGAGCATACCCACCGTTGCCAATAATCCGCCGGCTAACAATCCGAGGGATGAGGAAAGCATCACCCATCTAACCCTGCTAAGCTTGGGATTTCGTCTGCTTAAGAATCCGGTTAGGAAACCTTCAGCGGCTTTTATGATTAACGTTGCTGGAGCATAATATGGGTATCCGAGAAAAATATCGGCAAGCATTGAACCCACTCCGCCCGCTAATGCTCCTACAAACGGTCCGAAAAGTAGGGCGGATAAGAAAACCATCGACTCGCCAATATTAAAGAAGCCCCTTGTTGCCGGGACATATACTTGAAAAAACATCGTTGCTATACAAACTAGGGCTGTGGAGATGGCTGATAATCCGAGAATTAGAGCTGAAGTCTTCTTCTCGGTTTTTAGGGATATCATAGTGCGCACCTTTAAGTATATTATAGTTGCAACTATACTAGAAAAGTTATAACTATCCTGGATATAAAATTTATTATTGAAGCAATGGACGTGGCAACTTAAGGATTTTTGAGCTTAAAATCATTGTGTGGTCGCGTATGCTGAAACAAAATTCTCTTTGTCGATTCAGTGAAAAGTTAAAATTTCAAGATTTCCTCAGAATGACAAATAATGTTATTTAAATTCATAATACGGTCTTAAGTTGCCACGTCTGAAGCGATCATTTTAAAGAAGCGTTTTCACCTCATCCATAGCTTTTAAAACCCGCCGGCCTCTTTCAGTTATCGAGAAGTATTTTCTTCCCCCTTCGTTATGGATGGATATTAACCCTCGGCTCTGCAGCTCATTCAGGTGCTGATATATTGCCGCCCTCGTCATTGTTTTTCCAAGATCCTTCCATATTTCATAGCCGTAAGTCTTCCTCTTTGATATTATCCGCAGTATTTTCTCTTTCGTACTAAAATCAGCCCCTATAAGCGCCACCTTCCGTTTCTTCGACAATGCTTGTAAAACATCAGTTGCTTTCAAACCGCTTCCAGTTATTAAGCAAACAACAGTTTCATCCCTTCCAATAAATGATTCATTTAGAAGCTTCTTGAGCGCCGCTACCGTTCCGGAGCTCGCTGGTTCAGCGAACAAACCCTCGGTTCTGGCTATTTCCTGCTCAGCCTCTAAAATTTCCTGATCTGAAACTGTAACAGCTTGTCCTCCTGATTCTCTAATGGCTTTTATGGCTAAATCTTTTCTTATTGGGTTGAGCACGAATATGCTCGTTGCCCTAGTCATCGGACCTTCGGGCTCTTCCTTTTTGTCGAAGTATGCGTTGACTATTGGCGGGCAACCGCTTGATTGAACGCCAACCAACCTAGGAACACTTCTAATTTTGCCCAGGTCCTGAAGTTCTCTGAAACCCTTCCATAATGAGTAGATTGTCCCCCCGCTTCCCATGGGCACAATAATTAGATCTGGAGGCTCGCTCATTTGCTCAGCAATCTCGAAAGCTATTGTTTTTTGGGCTTCAATCACAAGCGGATTCAAGGCCGAAGTTGCCTGATACCAGCCTGTTTCTTCAGCAAGCTTTTCAGCCCTCTCTATTGAAGCATCGACTGTAGCGCCGTATTCTTCGATTATAGCATCGTAAATTATCATTTGAGCTATTTTTCCAACGTCCACATGCTTTGGAACTATGACGTGGCATGATATATTATATTTTGCGCAGTACGCGGCAAGCGATGCGCCCATGTTGCCGTTAGATGCGCATACGGCTGCCGTGAAACCTAGATCCAGCATATTTGAAACCATCAGCGCTGCGGCTCTATCCCTAAAGGAGTTTGTTGGATTTCTAGTCTCATCCTTCAAGTATAGTTGTGATAAACCAATTTGATCGGCTAGGCGCCTAGCACTATAGAGGGGCGTTCCCCCCTCATGCATCGTCGCCATATTTTTCACTCTTGGCAGTAGGGGCAAGTATCTCCAGAATGTTACTTCCCCAGTAAACTTTACCTCCCCTAATCTTTCATGGTCAACTGTATATTCAAGCATTCCGCCGCATCTTCTACATCTATGCTCAGGCATATCAGTCTCAATCGTTAAGCCGCAGCTTAAACATGTAAGAGCGTTCATTGGTTTTCCCAGCAGACTTTTCCATCATATTACAATAAGTAATAAGTTTTAGATTAACCTATGTTTTTTCGCCTAAATCTTTATACTTTTCAGTTAAATTGCGCTTAACTGAAGATATTAAGCCATTTCTCCCTTTCCCACATGCATGTTTAAAGCTGACTTCCAGAGCCTTATTTCCTCTAATGCATTGGCTTAATATCTAAAAGCACTATTGCATCTGCATAGAGAGACAGAGGCCTAGGGGCCTCCTCCCCTAGTTTTTGCACATTTGATCCTTGAATTCGCAGCGGCAGCATCCTCGGGATTCAGCGCTGTTTTTGACCCTTCATCTTTTATAAGCGTGTTGTAGAATGAAATCTCCCTCATATCGCCAAAATAATTTAAGCAAGAAATCATCTCTTGAGATCCTCTCAAATGAACTGATGAGATAAGGCTTAGGCTGTAAATGGCTGTCTTCAAAACGAACATCAACTTCAACCTACACAAAAACGTCTGAGAAGATGGGAAAACAGAAAGAATTTGCGGGAAAATCTCCGATCGTTAAGGTTTTAAATTAATCCTGCCAATAAATTAGCCGTTCAATCATCTATGGGATTAAGATATGAGGACTTTACGTTACAGCTTAGTGTGCAGCGAATGCGACGCAGCATACCAGCCTAACGAGGTTGTCTATAGATGTAAGAAATGCGACGGCTTACTGACAATTAGATATGAAGAAGAAATCTCGAAATCTAGAATTCTTAGTTTTTGGAAGAAAAGACCTCTCTCAGTTTGGCGATATGTAGAGCTTCTGCCGATAAACAACCCAGATAAAATTGTGAGCCTAGGTGAGGGTGGAACAAGCTTAAACAAATGTGCTAGATTAGCCGGCGACGTTGGCTTAAAGGAGGTTTACGTTAAGAATGAAGGCGAGAACCCAACAGGGTCCTTCAAGGACAGGGGCATGACTGTCGGCGTAACAAAAGCCTTAGAGTTAGGCATAAAACGCGTTGCATGCGCATCAACGGGTAATACGTCTGCTTCCTTGGCAGCCTACGCGGCTAAGGCTGGGCTGGAATGTATCGTTCTTATACCATCCGGTAAGGTTGCATTTGGGAAGCTTGTTCAGGCAATAATTTATGGCGCCAGGGTGATTCAGGTTAGGGGCAACTTTGATGAAGCCCTAAAAATTGTTGAGGGACTCTGCTTAACTCACCCGATTTATCTGCTGAACTCCATAAACCCCTACAGGCTTGAGGGGCAGAAGACAATAGCCTTCGAGATATGGGATCAGCTAGACCATAAGGTTCCGGACAAGGTTATTGTGCCGGTTGGGAACGCCGGGAACATAAGCGCAATATGGAAGGGCTTTAAGGAGCTATACTCAATTGGCTTAGCAGATAAGCTGCCTGAAATGATTGGGGTTCAGGCCGAGGGGGCTGCGCCAATAGCAAACCTCGTAAAAAAAGGGCTTAAGGAGATAGAGTTCGTTGACAGCCCTGAAACAGTTGCAACGGCGATAAGAATAGGTTCACCAGTAAACTGGAAGAAGGCTGCTAAAGCCATAAAGGAGTCCGGGGGCACAGCGGAAACAGTCTCGGATGATGAGATACTTAAGGCTCAAAGGCTTCTGGCGCAGCGTGAGGGCATATTCACTGAGCCGGCTGGCGCAGCGTCAATCGCTGGACTAATAAAGCTCAGGGAAATAGACCTGATAGATAGAGATGAATTGACCGTTTGCATATCTACCGGTCACGGACTTAAGGATCCGGAAATAGTCCTGAAACAATTTCCAAAACCCATCGAGATAGAAGCAGATATTAAAGCGCTCATGAAGATACTATCAACTACTGACTGAAGAAAACCTTAACGTTTGCCCGTCATTTTGGGCATGAAGTTATAAATGAACTCCATTATTACTCAATACACTCCTCGGAAAATAGAGAAAGGCGCGAAAAATCTTAAAATGGCTGAAAGAGTAAAGCATCATCTCAGTTAAGATGGGTAAGCTGGCAGTATTGGAATGTGGATAGAATATACAAAGAGGTATTAACGGCGTTAAAAAGCAATAGATTGATTAGCCGTTGAGGTGGTTTCAAATAGACTAATTAGTGAAAAGGATATTCTGCCCTAAGACGCACATAAATTTAATTTTCCTGAAACTGATGTGGATAAAGATATTTCATCCCTTTTCTGGATACAATATCCTTGCTATTGAGGAGTAACAGGTTTATATTTATGCTTAAGCATTTAATGTTTTGGTGTCTATATGCTTAGGCGCACAACCATACTTCTTGACGAGGAAGTTTACAGAAGGCTAACTGAGGAGAGTTTTAAAAAGATATGGAAGCACAAAAGCAATATCAAAAGTTATAAATGATCTACTTAAGACGGCTCTTAAAAATCAAGCTGATATCCTGAATCTCATATTTTCAGAGAAGGTTGCTAAAACAAGCGCCAAAGAGTTTGAAGAGTTTCGCAGAAGCCTCTCAAGGAGACTGGAGTCTTAATTCTGGACACAACATATCTTTTATCACTTGCACGAATTGATATAGATACAGACTTACTGCAAGCCATAGCTAAATGAAAAACAGGTGTAAAGCTTGAGGAAATATGCATAAACTTAATCTCTATCTTTGAACTTCAAGCGAAAGCAGCTAAGCTCGGGATACCGGCCAAATTTATGGTTAAAGCCGCGGAAGCCATGCTTAAAGCCTTCAGAGTTGAATCCTTCCACAATCCTGAAATAATTGAAGTCAGCTATGAGTTAAAAAAGTTAATTCCAGACTACATAGACTCGTTATAGTAGCTACCGCTGCTGTATTAAAGGAGGATTTAGTCACAGAAGACTCGTTAATTCTGGCTAAGAAAGATGCAATAACAAAAAATATGGCGTAAAAGTATTAAGCTTCAAAGATATTATCAAATGAACTCATCTCAAAACTATTTAAGTACTTAAAGGAGGCTCCAAAAGAGCTTTACGCGGACTCAGCGTATGACACTAAAGCCATAAGGAATAGGCTATCGTCAATAAATGTTGAGGCGAACATACCCGTGAACCCTAGGAATAGTAGGAAACCTATGCGATAACATCGAAATCGAAGGAAAATCCGACTTTATATTTACTAATTAAACTGGAAAAATAAGAGAGCTTGGAAGAGACGAGCACGGGTAAACCTGCAGTAGATAAGCAGAAAACTTGGAAGTGGAGCCATACTCTAGATATCTTTCGATTGAAGATTCATAATTTATATTCCAAAGTGATATTTTTCAAGAAAACTTGGAATTTTTCCCGTAGGTATAACGCCCTCGTACTTAATATCTTCTCTGCTGAGATCATTAATCCATTTCCATCCAGTTAGGATGGACCAATCCCTCTCAGGCATAGATAAAAAATAATTAGACACCCTTAGGCCATGCTTGAAGCCTTCAAAGTTGAGTTACTTCCATGGCGTGTCCAATGGGCGTGCTTGCTGAAAGATTCAGAAATATTTCCGTGAATAGCCGCCTTAGGCGATCTTAGGGAGATTTATCGAAAGATTAATTAATAGTTA
>CALKGV010000060.1 GCA_938091805.1 uncultured archaeon
GCAATATGTTCCGTATTTTTTAACGAGCTCTATGACTCTTTTGTAGTTTTGGAAGCTGACATTTTTGGGGACGGAGTGGTCTGAGTGGTATATGTATCCGCCATCTTCCTTGGCTACAGGTATCTTCCTTTTAATCTCTTCTTCTATGGGTTTCGGATCATCTAACGACATTAGCCTTACGTCTATGCCGCCCATAAGAGCGATTTTGCTCCCATACTTCTCCTTTAGCTCTATCAGGTCCATTCCAGCCTTCACTTCGAGGGGTTGAAGGCAATCAATCCCTTCCTCAATGAAGTAGGGGATTAAATCTTTAACTCTGCCGCATGAGTGAAGGAAAACGTACATGTCATGGCTGTGGAAGAAACGGCATAATTCCTTAAATACCGGATGAAGCTGCTCCTCAAAATGTTTAGGCGAGAAGAGGAGCCCATTCCTATAGCCCAGGTCGCAGTATAGGAAGGCGCCGTCAAACTTGAACCCGCCCCTCATCATGCGCTCGCACATCTCCATAGCAATCTTCGCATCGGTCCAGTACATGTCGACAACCCACTCCGGCTCCCTGATTACGGCTTTAAGCAGCCTCTCAGAAGCTACATAGCTCTGCACCTTGTCATATCCAACGGCTGCACCGTACATTATGAAGCGGCCTAAGCTATGTTCTCTGTGAAAAGATTGGAGACCTGAGACCCAATCAACCCGGTAATCATCTGCCTTCAGTCTAGGCTTAATTTTCTCCCAGTCCTCCCTAGTTTTACAGGGATAATCAATTATCATAGGGGTTGTTGAGTAATCCCTATGGTTCTTCCTCACGCCTCCGTAAGAGGTTCTCTCAACGATGTATTCCTCATCGCTATAGAGCACTTCAACTGGAAAGCGGGGGCTTGTATCTGCACTATAAATAGCGATCTCATAGCCGAAATAGTCGTCTGGTGAAACGCCGGAGGGCAATCCCTCGGTCCGCCAGCGGTCAATCGTGGCTGCCCAGGGGCTATCATGTATTGGAATGCGATCCGGCTCACGATGCTGAAGAGCCGTCTTGATTCTTTCACGTGGAAGCATTCTTTCTCCCTGAATTAGGATTCATTCATTTCCTAGCCATCCATGATTTGCATATGTTTACGCCTTCAACGGCGTCTCTTGCTGCTGCGTCGGCTCCTATCTTCTCAGCGAACTCCCTTGTTATTGGGGCTCCTCCGATGATTATTTTAACCTTGTCTCTTAATCCGGCCTTCTTAAGTTCCTTTATGATCCCCTCCATCTCGATCATTGTTGTTGTCAGTAGGGCTGACATTCCAACTATGTCCGGGCTGTTCTCCTTTACGGCCTCGACGAATTTTTCAGGCGGGACGTCTACGCCTAGATCTATTACTTCGAATCCTGCCGCGTTTAGAAGGGTTGCAACGATGTTTTTGCCGATGTCGTGTAGATCGCCCCTGACCGTTCCGATGACGACCTTTCCAACCCTCTTTAATTCGCCGGCCTTCAGGTGGGGCTCTAAGACCTTCATGCCCTCCTTCATGGTTTCGCCGGCCATGATCAGCTCGGCTAGGAAATACTCGTTGCGCTCATACTTCTCGCCGACAACCTCCATGCCCTTAGCCATACCCTCCATGACAACCTCGTATGCCGGCACACCGGCTTTAACAGCCTCCTCGCATAGTCTGCCTATATTATCTATGTCTAAATTCACGATGGCATCCCTAATCCTGACCAGAATATCCTCTCCATTAACCATACGCAACACCACATCGAAAGAAAAAGGGGAATATCTATTTAAGATTTATCTTAAATAGGGCGTGTCCAATAATTACTTAAAATTTAGAATTTAGATGTTTCTGAACTGTTTTTCCCGGATTCAGCTATCCTTCGCCACCATTTCCGATTGGCTGAAGAGGCGGAAATCCCCCATCCGAGCATAGAAAACAATTTGTCATGAATAATTATTGGACACGCCCCTGTCGAAGAACCCGTCTCTTATCCTGGCCCCGGCATCTTCTCGGGCTCATCTTCCCAGGCTTTACTACTGGCATGTATCCTTATTTGCTAGGTTGTTTAGGGCTGGCTTAGCGTCGAATGCTCCATTAGTGAGGGCAAACCCGCATTTAATCTTCCAGCAGCTTAGAGTGGACTTGGGGATTCTCTCGCCCAAAATAGCTACTGAAACCCGCTCAGCATACCTAAGGCTAAACTTGAGCAGCTCCTTCAAGACCAGAACCTTCAAGTATAGATTGGGCGGCTTCCTAAAACCACCACCAAACAGGAAACAAAAACCAAATCATAGGCCCGGAGCCCCTTACCATGCTAAGCCTCGTAGAGGAGGTGATGTGGAAGGTTTAAGGTTACAGCACCGCCCCAAAAGGCATAAAATTTAAATAATAAAAATATCTAGGTATCACAAGAATAAATATTCAAAAGTGTATCATCATGAGCAATTCGGCAGTCTCAGAAAATGTGAAAAGTTCTGAAGAAGTGAAAAGTGGTTTTTCTTGGAGGTCAATCCTAGGTATACTTTATGCTATTTCTGTCTTTCAAGGCGCCGCTGTCTTTATATATCTTATGACTGCTAACTTAGCCCTGTTTGCAGGTCTGCAATGGGCTACTCTCTTTCTTTTTGCAGAACTAGCAAGAGCTTATGGTCGCCCGCTCACTAAGCAAGAAGCCGCAGTTATTTTTATGGGAAGCTCTCTTGTCGCGCAGTTCATGGTATTTATGGCATTTGCAGGTGCGGGCATGCCTATGGGTTGGTTATATCAAGCCTATGTTAAATTTTCTCCTATAACAGCCAGCTTCCAAATGACTGATAAAATACCAGGCTTTTACTCACCGCCTATAGAAGTTTGGACTGCAAGAACATTTTTTCATCCAGCATGGATACCTATCGCCACCATGACTTTCATATGGTTTGTTTGCG
>CALKGV010000061.1 GCA_938091805.1 uncultured archaeon
CAAATGCTCCCTCAAAACCATGTTTTAGTCCTCCATTTTGCTCAGCACTACGGTTTTAGCTACACCTTTACCATTTTTCGCTTCATACTGAGCTAGATCTCGCTGTTAAGGTCCATGAAAGGCTTTTGGGGGAGAATGTCATGCTCCGATTTTCTGGTGAAATATGCTTTTTAATGAGTTTAAAAACAACATTAAAACCAAGGAATAAAACGAGGGCTCCAACAGCTTAATCTCCAGAAATTTTTCTCCGTAAAATTACTACAGTAGCAATTTTTTCTTAGGGATAACAACTGTAGCGATGAATTAGGGAGCCTTCAAATGATACATTCCATGGCAAATCTTGAGAAGACGAGTCCCGCGGATATCAGGCCAGAATAACAGCCTTTAATGAATCACTAGAGGCTTGAGGACGTAGGATGAGCGTCTTCGGAGCACTAACAGTATAGTGGAAGATTGGAGATCGGATAAAAACAAGGGAAGAAGGAATCTTACGAAACGAGGAGGCTTCTGCTGCTATAAGACCAGCATTAAGCGGCTCTATGAATGAATTCTTGGGCTCACCGTTCATATGGAAAATCTTTTTTGGCATTAGTGCCTTCATTCTATATGGGGTGTTGGCAATGAATAAAGAAAAATTGATTGTAAAAGCTTTTGAAGAAGGCAACGGTATAGTTAGGTTGGCTCCAGCATGGGTTCCCAGAAGCTTTCTTTCACCGGGAAAACGGCTTAAGTTAGCCTCCGAAGACGTTTACGCTTTAGGAGTCGAGAGGGGTGGAATAGATGAGCGGTGGCTGGCCTCAACAACCAAAGCCGATAACCCAGGTGCGCCTGAGGATGAAGGCTTAAGCTACATGGTTGTCAAAGACGGCTCAAAAATTAGTAAAGTTCTCCTAAAGGATGCGATCGATCTTTTCGGGGATAGATTTCTGGGAAAGGATGTAATGCGAAAATATGGCGGCTGGACTGTTTTGGCAAAGTTTTTCGACAATTCATGCCCAATACCCTTACATCTACACCAGATGGAGGAGCATGCTCGGAAAGTCGGTAGGCTTCCAAAGCCTGAGAGCTATTATTTTCCACCGCAGCTAAATGTTGTTGAAGGGAAATTTCCATATACTTTCTTCGGTCTGGAACCCGGCACAACCAGGGAGAACATTAAGAAGTGCCTCGAGAAGTGGAACGTAGGCGACAATGGGATTCTCTATTTCTCCAGAGCCTATAGGCTTAAGCCTGGAACAGGATGGCTTATCCCAGCCGGCGTCCTGCATGCTCCGGGAACGCTCGTAACATACGAGGTTCAGAAAGCCTCAGATGTTGCAGCCATATACCAATCCATGTTTGAGGATAAACCGGTATCATGGGATCTACTAGTTAAAGATGTCCCAAAAGAGCATTGGCACGACCTAGACTACATTGTTGACATGATAAATTGGAGAGAGAATCTGGATCCGGAATTTAAAAAGAACCATTACATTGAGCCCCTTCCCTCAGAGAGCCCTGAAGAGAGCCCTGAAGAGAGCAGGAAAACGGGATATGAAGAAAGGTGGATAATTTATGGCTCAGAGGATTTCAGCGCGAAAGACCTTACGGTTCTACCTGGGCGGCAAGTAAAAATATTTGATAAAGCGGCATATGGGCTTATTGTGATACAGGGACATGGCAGAGTAGGCAATTTTAAAGTTGAGACTCCAACCATGATAAAATATGGTGAAATATCAAACGATGAGCTTTTCGTCAGCGTTGAAGCAGCAAAGGATGGCGTGGAAATCATTAATGAAAGTTCCAGCGAAAATTTAGTTATACTGAAGCACTTCGGCCCTGGAAACCCGGATACGCCTAAAATTTCAAAACGGTCTTAACATTAATGACAACATTAATGACAAAAATTCTCAAGCGGGCTTTTAACTCCTTGAAAATAGCCCATATGCCCTATCTATTGACTCAGCAATCTTACAAAGATTTTCAAATATGCGGTTTACGTCGCGATGGGCCTCCTCAATCGTTAATTTAAGGCTTCTTCCTCTAAGCTTGTAGTTGCCCTCATGATGTATCACCAGCCCGCTTTTAATCATCCTGTTAAGATGATGAACCATTGTACCCCTAGTTAAAGATAGTTTTGCAGCAAGCTCATCGCTTGAAAGCCCCTCATCATCTGTTGCAGACTCGAGAAGAGCCTTAAATATTCGGAAAGCCGTCTTCTTTTTATCTCTAGGCTCCAGAAAGCCTAGGCTTTTGCAGATCCACTCTAAATCCTTCTCCGGGTCGGCTTTTGAAGGCATACGCATGGCTAAAATCCTATATTCAGATAGGGCATCCTCATTTATCGACATTATTTTTCATCTCTTCAAAATAATTTTAGGTCGTCTTGTTTACAATTTATGATTTTAGTAAAACTTATATTTTTCGTCTAAACTAATAAATACCAGACCTTTCATTAATAATAGGAGGAATATCTTATGGCGTACCTAGCTCAAACCGCATCCGGTCAACCCGTACTAATACTGAAGGAAGGAACCGCTAGAAGCCGTGGGAGAGAAGCTCAGCGAAATAACATCATGGCTGCCAGGGTTATTGCTGAAGCTGTTAGGACAACGCTTGGGCCACGTGGCATGGATAAGATGCTTGTTGATAGCTTAGGTGATATAACGATAACAAATGATGGCGCGGCAATTCTGAAGGAAATAGAGGTTGAGCATCCGGCTGCTAAGATGATGGTTGAGGTTGCTAAGGCTCAGGATGACATGGTTGGGGACGGCACGACGACTGTGGTTGTTCTTGCAGGTGAACTGCTCAAGAAGGCTGAAGAACTTCTTGATCAAAACATTCATCCAACAGTTATCGTTAGCGGCTACCGTAAGGCTGCCCAGAAATGCGTTGAGATCTTAGACAGCATAAGCATGAGCGTTGACTTAGACGATAAGGAAACCTTAAAGAAGGTTGCGTTAACCTCTATGGGCAGTAAGGCAGTTGGGGCCGCGAGGGATCACTTAGCCAGCATAGCCATTGAAGCAGTTAAACAAATAGCTGAAAAACGCGGCGATAATTGGGTTGCCGACATCGACAACATTCAGATAATAAAGAAGGAAGGCAAGAGTCTATATGATACCGAGCTCGTTAGGGGCGTAATCTTAGACAAGGAAGTAGTTCACGCCGGCATGCCTAAGTATGTCGAAAAAGCCAAAATTGCGCTGCTAAACTGTCCACTTGAGATTGAGAAAACAGAGTTCAGCGCTGAAATCAGAATAAGGGATCCATTGCAGATGAAAGCTTTCCTTGACAAGGAAACTGAAATGCTTCGGGAGATGGTTAGGAAGATTAAGGATGTTGGTGCAAACGTCGTTATTTGCCAAAAGGGCATCGATGACATGGCGCAGCACTTCCTAGCGAAGGAGGGCATATTAGCCGTTAGAAGGGCTAAAGAATCAGACATGGAGAAGCTTGCTAGAGCCACTGGCGCTAGAATTGCAACGAACCTTGATGATCTTAAGCCTGAAGATATCGGCTTCGCTGAGCTTGTTGAGGAACGTAGGATAGGCGAAGACAAGATGGTCTTCGTTGAAGGCTGCAAGGATCCAAGGGCAGTGTCGCTATTGATACGCGCTGGCCTGGAACGTATGGTTGATGAGGCTGAGAGGGCAATACATGATGCCCTATCAGTTGTGTCGGATGTCATTGAGAAAAACAAGATTGTTCCCGGCGGCGGAGCTGTTGAAGCAAAGCTTGCTAGGGAACTGCGTAAGTACGCGGCTCAAATAGGCGGTAGGGAGCAGCTGGCAATCGAGGCATTCGCTGAAGCACTGGAAATAGTTCCAAGAACATTGGCTGAGAACGCTGGTCTAGAACCGATCGATATAATAGTTGAGCTCAGATCTGCCCATGAAAAGTCAGATGGATACGTATATGGCCTAGATGTCTTCTCTGGTAAAATATGCAGCATGTATGAGAAGGGCGTAATAGAGCCCCTAGTAGTCAAGGAGCAGGCGATTAAATCTGCCGCTGAAGCTGCAGCAATGATCCTTAGAATAGACGATGTCATCGCCGCCTCAAAGCCTAAGGAAGAGGAGAAGGGCAAGGGCGCCGAGAAGAAGGAGGAAGAAGAGGAAACTAAAACCGAATTCGACTAGGGGCTAATTAAATATTTTTTTCCAAAACTAACACTCAATTTTTTAGGGTGCTAATTATGGCTGAAATAACTGAAATACCTACCGGAATTCATCATTTTGAGAGAATAGGCGCTCACACCCATGTTAGAGGCCTAGGCTTAGATGATAACTTAAAAGCTGTAAAAATTAAAGACGGCATGGTTGGTCAGGAAAAAGCTAGGGAAGCCGCAGGCCTAGTTGTCCAAATGATTAGGGAGGGCAAACTCAGCGGTAAAACCGTCATTTTAGCCGGCCCTCCAGGAACTGGGAAAACAGCCATAGCCATAGCAATATCTAAGGAGCTAGGTCCAAACGTGCCGTTTATTCAGATGAGCGGAAGCGAGATATATAGCAGCGAAAGAAAAAAGACCGAGATCTTAATTGAAGCTATGCGCAAGTGTATAGGCGTTGAGATACATGAGATGCGGAAAGTCTATGAAGGCGAAGTTACACATCTAGAGATGAGAACGGCGCCGCACCCCTACAACCCATATCAGAGGGTTCCTGAAAGCGTTAGATTAACCCTTAAAACAACCAAGCAAGAGAAAACAATAGAGGCTGGGTCTTCAATAGCGCAGCAAATAATATCTCAGGGCATAACTGAGGGCTGCGTCATACAGATAGACGCTGAAACAGGCAGGGTTGTGAATCTAGGTCTAAGCATGGAAAGCGAGAAAGGTAAATTGTACGAGTTGGACACCAGAGAGAAAATTCCGAGGCCGCCGGGCGATGTTCTAAAAGAGAAAGAGTTCATATATACGTTAACTTTAGACGATCTGGATAAGATACAGGCCAGAAACCGCTTAGGAGGAGGTTTCTTCTCGCTTCTATTTGGGTCTGGTGAAACTAAAGAAATAGGCAGCGAGGTTAGAGCCTCGGTTGATGAAATGGTTAAGAAGATGGTCGATGAGGGCAAAGCATTCATCCATCCAGGTGTGCTCTTCATCGATGATAGCCACCTCCTAGACTTAGAGGCGTTTAGCTTCCTCGGCAGGGCGCTGGAGAGCGAGCTGGTTCCAATAATTATTCTTGCAACAAACCGTGGCATAACAACTATACGTGGAACAGACGTTAAGAGTCCGATGGGTTTCCCGCTGGATCTGCTGGATAGAGCCGTCATAATAGCAACTCATAAATATGATGCCGACAGTGTAAGGGAAATTTTGAAGATCAGAGCTGGCGAAGAAAAAATAGATGTTTCCAGCGATGCTCTTGAAAGACTAACAGAAATAGGGATCAATTCTTCGCTTAGATACGCAGTTCAGCTCTTAAGCCTAGCTGCCCAAAATGCCAAACATGCGAAACGTAAGAACGTGACCATTGAGGATGTTGAGAGAGTTCAATCGCTATTCATGGACGTGAGTCAAGCAATAGAGCACCTTAGAAAATACGAAATGGAAATGCTGAATTATTAACGCAATCCACCATACACTCCTGCTCTAACGTTACACTCTACGCATCAATTAAACTATTTAAAATTTCACGTAACAATTTCAGACATAGCAACTTAAGTTGTCCCCTATTAGGTAGTTGTAGTAGTATAGGAATAGCCCGCAGAGCAAGCTTCAGCTTTCAACTTTTCTTTTTCCATCTTAGGCTCTTGTTGCGCTTTGGGTTTATCTAAACCTCGCAAGAAGACGCTCTCAAGAGAGCAAAAATTAAAAATATGTTGATTCCAATGCATATTTTGTGATTAACGAAAGTATTTTATAGCCATATTTCTCTAAATTTATTTGGATGTGTTTCTCATGGATGAGGCAGAGTGTTATTTAAAGAGCCCTATTGAACTACTTTGCGAATATTGTGTTGATCCGCTCGGAATAGATGTACCTAGACCAAGGTTTTCGTGGAAGCTGACGCATCATGAACGCGGGCGCATGCAGTCAGCCTATCAGATATTAGTCGCTTCCTCTGAAGAGAATTTACTCAAAGATTTTGGTGATATGTGGGATAGTGGTAAAGTTATCTCAGGCCAATCAGTAAATGTGGAATACGCTGGGATACCACTAGAAAGCGGCAAAGTCTACTATTGGAAGGTTAGATGGTGGGATGATAGAGGGCGCGTCAGCTCATATAGTAAAGCTGCTAAGTTTGAGATGGGGTTACTTAAACCAGAAGATTGGAGAGCTAAATGGATTAGTGGCGAAAACCTGTTTAGGAAAGAGTTCATGTTAAATAAGAAAGTTCAACGGGCAAGAGCTTATGTCAGCGGTCTAGGCTACTACGAGTTAAGGATAAATGGATGTAAGGTCGGCGACCACCAGCTTGATCCTGGATGGACAGACTACGAGAAAATAGTGCTTTATACAACCTATGATGTCACTGGTTATCTTAATGAAGGAAGGAACGCTGTTGGCATAATGTTGGGTAATGGACGATATAACGTTAAACCCCATAGGAGAAGACCCCAAGAACCTATGCCAACGCATAAACATTATGGAGATATAAGGGCAATACTCCAACTAGTAATAGAGTTTTCCGATGGGAAACAAGAGTTAATTATAACGGATGAAAGCTGGAAAACATCTAAAGGACCAATAGTTGACGATGACATTTATGATGGCGAAGTTTATGATGCTAGACTGGAAAAGGACGGCTGGGATCTTCCGGGATACGATGACTCCTCATGGGAGAACGCTAGGGTTGTGGATCCACCTGGCGGAGTAATGTTTTCGCAGGCAACCTTCCCGCCAATAAGGGCTGTTGGAACTCTTCAGCCAGTTAGCATAAGTAATCCAAAGCCCGACGTCTATGTGGTTGACTTCGGTCAGAATTTTACTGGCTGGGTTAGGTTAACTGTTAGCGGACCGAGGGGAACCGAAGTTAAGCTAAGGTACGCGGAACTACTTCATCCGGATGGGACGGTTAATACTGCGCCGAATAGGGGTGCGAAAGCCACGGACGTATATATTTTGAGGGGGTGTGGCGTTGAGGTTTATGAGCCGAGGTTCACATACCATGGGTTCCGTTACCTCGAGGTTACAGGTTATCCGGGCGTGCTGAGTATTGATAACATAGTGGGCGTCGTTGTCCACACGGATGTTGAACCTACTGGAGGTTTTTCATGCTCAAACCAGTTGATCAATAATATTCACAAGAACGTGTTATGGGGGCAAGTAAGTAATTTAATGAGTATCCCAACTGATTGCCCGCAGAGAGATGAACGAATGGGTTGGATGGGCGACGCTCAGCTTTCAGCTGAAGAAGCAATATACAATTTTTACATGGTAAACTTCTATGCAAAGTGGCTTAAAGATATAAAAGCGGCGCAGAGGGAGGATGGAAGTGTACCTGATGTTGTTCCGCCATATTGGAGCTTATATCCAGCTGATCCAGCCTGGGGAACCGCGTGCATAGTGATTCCGTGGAACCTATATCTTTACTATGGTGATAAGAGGGTTCTAGAGGAAAACTATGATGTTATGAAGGATTGGGTTGACTTCTTAACTGTTAAGGCTGAGGATTACATACTTAAGTTCAGTAAGTATGGGGATTGGTGCCCTCCTGGGCAAATAGCATCCTTAAATACTCCGGGTGAAATTGTTTCCACGTTATGTTATTATGAGGATGCGCTTTTATTGTCTAAGATTGCGCGTGTGCTTGGAAGAACTGAGGATGCAGAGAAGTATTCTGAGTTAGCTGAGAAAATTAAGGATGCATACAACAAAAGATATTTAAAGGGAGATTGCTACACGGCGTTAGAGGCAATTATGCCGATTTTATCAATTGGCTACAGTCAGACAGCTAATGCGACCCCACTTTACTTGGACATTGTTCCATCAGATAAGAGAGAGGCTGTCATAAAGAGGCTGTTGGATGATTTAATAACTGCTCATGACTATCATCTTAATACTGGAATAGTTGGGACAAGATATCTCTTTGATGCGCTAACTAAATGTGGGCATGCCGATGTAGCATATAAGATTGCGGCGCAAACAACGTACCCAAGCTGGGGATACATGATTAGGGAGGGGGCGACAACCATTTGGGAGAGATGGGAGTATCTGGCTGATTCGGGAATGAACTCGCATAATCACATAATGTTTGGCAGTGTTGACGCATGGTTCTATAAGGCGCTGGCTGGTATAAATGTTGATTCAGAGCATCCGGGCTTTGAGAAGATAATTATAAAGCCTCATATAGTCGGCGATTTAACTCACGCTGGCGCATCGCTAAAAACAATCCGTGGACTGGTAATATCAAGGTGGGCTAAGAATGGAAACTCGCTAACCCTAGAGGTCGCTGTGCCAGTAAACAGTGTGGGAGAAGTCTATGTTCCAACAATAAACATTAAGAAATTGATGGTTAAGGAGGGAGAATCAATCGTCTGGAAGAATGGAGAGATTGTTCAAATGGTTCCAGGCATAATATCTGCTAGGAAGGAAGGAGATTATATAGTCTTCAATGTTGGGTCAGGAAAATACCTATTTCGAGTTGAAGAAAATACTGAGTGACTTTCTCTAAATTCTCAATTTTTTACTTTTCATTGTCTCTGAGCAGTACTGAGCAGTACTATCAACTCAAGGTTCATACTTATAAAAGAGTATTTAAATGGATAGCTTAAGTTAACAGCACTCTCTGAGTTCAAGTTTAATTTATATGAGTGTATTATTTTAATCTTTCATAATAAGGAGGTTTAATATGAAAATCTTTATTGACTCAGCCGAGATAGAAGAGATTAAACAGGCTTATGAGTGGGGCATTATAGACGGTGTCACAACAAATCCCTCACTGATTAAGAAGGCTGTCGAGAAAAGACAAGGAAAGATTACGATGGAGGACTATATCAAAGAGGTTCTTAAAACTGTTACTGGACCAGTTAGCCTAGAAGTCATCGCTGTTAAGGCTGATGAAATGATCGAGCAGGGTAGGTTTCTCTATAAGAAATTTAGCCCATATGGCAAAGTTGTAATTAAAATACCGATAAATCCAAGCCTAGGGAGTGATAGTTTAGATTTTGATGGATTGAAGGCTATAAGGCGGTTAAGCGGGGAGGGCATACCCGTGAATTGCACATTAGTTATGACGCCTGAACAAGCTATTCTTGCAGCTAAAGCTGGAGCCATGTATGTAAGCCCCTTTGCCGGGCGAATTGACGACTATATCCGGACAAAGATGGGGATGAAGATCGGCATTGATTTTAAAAAGGGGGATTACTTCGATTATAATTTGCTCAGTGAGATGAGAAGTCTAAAATTAAGGGAAAGCATATTGAAGCACGGTTCCCTAACAGATGCGTATAGAAGTCAATATATAAAAGATATTATTTGTGTAAGTCAGGATAACGGGATCCTTAGCGGCGTAGATCTCGTCGCAAAGATAGTCAAAATTTTCAGGAATTACGGATTTAAAACTCAGGTTATTGCCTCAAGTATCAGGAATGCCAGGCAAGTTAGAGAAGTTGCGGAAGTTGGAGCGGACATAGTAACCCTACCATTTGAAGTAATAATGGAAATGATAAGGCATTATAAGACTCTGGAGGGAATTAGAGATTTCATATCCGACGTTGTACCTCAATATGAAGAGGTATTCAGGCGGAAATAACTATTGAACTCATCTGAAAACTCTCAATAGTATCATTATGCAGGCTATTTGTATGAATGCTAGGAAGTTTAATGCCAGCCTCTCATATCTTATGGTTATTCTCCTGAATGCTGTTAGCCATGCGAAGAATCTTTCAACGGCGCTCCTCATGCTCTTATACGCTTTCCTATCGAGCCTGTATGGTCTTCCAAGCTTGGGATTGCGCCTATTCCTAGGG
>CALKGV010000062.1 GCA_938091805.1 uncultured archaeon
GGGTTCACGGGTATGTTTGCCTCCACATTCATTGACGACAGCCTACCCCTTATTGCTTCAGTATCATATGCTGAGTCAGCGTAAAGCTCCTTTGGAGGCTTCTCTAAGCCATCCAATGGCTCATCGAACCGCTTTGAATCATGCTCATTTCCAGCACCCAAAGATATGCTTAGAGGCATAGAATACTCATCTACACATACATGTATCTTTGAGCCCTTCCTATGCTTGAAGCCATTATAGCCTATCATTTCTCACCCTTTTTAGCCTCCACAGTTGAGCTATCAACGCATACCCTACCATGCTCCCTCATGGATGATAGGGCTTTGAACACTCTATCCCATACGCCTTCCCCCTGCCAGCGCCTAAGCCTCCTCCAAGCAGTCTTATATGAGCCATAGCGTATAGGCATATCCATCGGCATCCAGTAGTCAAGACGTACAGAATGCCGTTTATTATCCTCCCATCATCAGCCCCAGAGCCTGCCAACCCTAGCCTTAGGAGGAAGCAAAGACCTAATGAACTCCCACTCACCATCAGAAAGCTCACGAAACCCCATACCAAAAAATAGTCAAAAAAGACTTAAATAGTTTTGAGATGAGTTCACTTAAAAGTGCCTAAGATATTTAAGCTTACTCTTAACATCCAGCATCAGATTTCAATAATATGAGGGTCTCTTACGTGATGTAGCTATCCTTCTGCTTCCTCAGCTTTATCCAGGCAACTTCAGGTGGAAATAGTGTTTTTCCTGTTTTCAATTACTGCGTCTGCCAAGTAGGATTTGCCGCCTTTCGTCTGGGCGAATATGCCGAGATGGAATGAAAGATCCTGCAAGTGAATTTAAGTAAATTGGAAGCTTGCTTTCATCTCCTTTATAGAAGGCTTATGAAGATAACATTTCATATGCTCCAGCATTGGAAGGGGACGATGCTCTATAAGCGGACAAGAGACATATTATTCGTGATGAAGATCCTAGGGCATAGAAACATCAAGAACACTCTGCTATACGTAAACCTAGCTGAAGCCCTTGGGGAAAGCGGGGACGATGAGTACATATCGGCAGCCGCAAGAGGCCTCGATGAGGCTAGGAGACTTGTGGAGCAGGGCTTCGAATACATATGCGATGTTGACGGCTATAAAGTGTTTAGGAAACGCAAGTGAAACGAAAGTTGACGAACTATTCCAAGATTTATAAATGGCGCCGCCGGACGGACTCGAACCGTCGACCAACGGGTTAACAGCCTCAGCCCAAGAGGCAGATTCAACCTCATGGCCCGCTGCTCTACCAAACTGAGCTTTCGTCCACGCACCGCTTAGATGCGTGAACGGCGGCCCATTTTATTGTTGTATTTGGCGGCGCCAATAAATTAGATGCGTTTGAAATATTTAAATTTTGATCTAATCTTTCGCCTGTTGTCTCGCGGATTACATGTTAAAATTAAAAACTGCTTTCCTGTATGGGCAATAATTCGTAAGGCGGACTAATAGTGGCGAGGAAAAATTTTAAGTAAGACGTAATAAAAAATATTATCTTAGAGTCAACGGGCCCGTAGCTCAGCCCGGTTAGAGCGGCAGGCTCATAACCTGTTGGTCGAGCGTTCAAATCGCTCCGGGCCCACCATAGATTAAGTTGATTTTCTGGAACAGGTCTCAATTTGGCTCTTTTTTCGAGGATTGAGTTTGAGGATTAGGGCTGAGGTTGCGCGATTTTTACAAAGCGCCTTTATACATGCTTCTATTTCGGGACATTTTACTTTTGCCCATTTCTTCGGGAAATTTCACTCCATCACTACAGTTGATATTCCTAAGAAAAAATTTCCACTATAGTGATTTTGCGGAAAAATTTCTGGAAAATAAGCTGTTGGAATCCGTATTTTATTAGGGTTTTCTAATCGTATTTTAAACCTAGTTATAATGGGTAAAAATCAGCAATTAGAAACCTACCCCTCCCCCATGATTTTCTGAGACCACTTGCTTCTACTCAGCAATTAAGTGTTGCCATACAGATTAAAGGGCGGATTTTAAACCCTTACAAGCGTTGCTCTCTTCTTGTAAAAGACGGCTTTTTCCGGCGGATGTACATGAATTTCGAAAGGATCCCTTATTCCAGCTTTCCATAGTTCAGAGTGAACATTGGCTGGATGTAACCTAGTAATTATTAGAATATCTATGTCGCTTGAGTAGTTATATTTTTTCTCTGCAACCGAGCCGAACATGAAGATTTCTGCTTTCGGGTCGAGTTTACGAACAGTCTTCTTTATAGTCTCCAAATGCTCATCCAGGTTTTTAAAGACTTCCCTCTTCTTAAGCGCGGTTTTCACCAGAATCTCATGTGACATCTTTCATGATCTCCTTAACCGACTTCGCTAGCTTTTCCACTTCTTGCTTAGTGAATTCTCTCATAATATATCTGGAGGTTATGTAAGCATCTTCCAGAACGCTCAACTCCAGCAAATATTTATCCAAGATTTCCTTTACGCCGGTTTTTTTGTTTTCTGAAACTAGATCTGAAAGTATTTCTAAGAGAACTCTGACGCTATGCGTCCTCGGATAGTCAACACCCTCCGCCAATATTTTTGCTTTCAAAAAAAGCTGCAGTGCTTGTTCAAGGCTAAAGGCTGCCAAGTCGTAGAAACCTTTACTTATTTGATACTCAGCGGTTTCAAGAAAATTTTTCGACCTTTTAAGCAGATGCTCTTTCTCTTCTCTCCGAGTTACCATATAACCCTTTCTTCCTTTAACATAAAAATTACCGAATTACAAATATTTAAGTCTATTACTACGCTGATAAATGTGGCAAGTGGAATAATACATGATGGTACATTGACTTTTTATTATAGAACTCATCACGCGCAACGGTGTGAATCCCTAACCAGCTATTAATAATTGAACTCATCTCTAAATTCCATATCTTAGATGTATTGTTATGCATGCTATTGTTATTAGGGCTTTGTATGTTGCTGCCAGCCTCTCATACCTTACGATTATTCTTCTGAAGCTTTTGAGCCACCCATAGAATCTCTCAACGGCTGACCTCATCCTCCTATAGGTTTCGATGTCGCATTGTATGGGCTTCCTACCATTCCTTGGGTTCACGGGCACGTTCGCCTCCACATTCATTAACGACAGCCTACCCCTTATTGCTTCAGTATCATACGCTGAGTCAGCGTAAAGCTCCTTCGGAGCCTCCTCTAAGCCATCCAATAGCTCATCAAACC
>CALKGV010000063.1 GCA_938091805.1 uncultured archaeon
AAGCGGTTTGATGAGTTATTGGATGGCTTAGAGAAGCCTCCAAAGGAGCTTTACGCTGACTCAGCATATGACACTGAAGCAATAAGATATAGGCTGTCGTCAATGAATGTGGAGGCAAACATACCCGTGAACCCAAGGAACGGTAGGAAGCCCATATAATACGACATCGAAACCTATAGGAGGATGAGGTCTGCAGTTGAGAGGTTCTATGGATGGCTCAAAAGCTTCAGAAGAATAATCGTAAGGTATGAGAGGCTGGCAGCAATATACAAAGCCCTCATAACAATAGCATGCATAACAATACACTTAAGATATGGAATTTAGAGATGAGTTCTATTATTTAATTTTTGATGTTTCTGAACTGTTTTTCCGGATTAAGCTATCCTTCGCCACCATTTACGATCGGTTAAAGAGGTGGAAATTCTCTCCCCTTCACTGTTCCAGCATGGAAAACAATTCTCCACAATAATTATTGGACACGCCCGAGTTAAGGTAAAAATTTATTTCTGGGATGATGCGTACTTATCTTGCCGATGACGAGAGCCATATTCCTGATTTATGAGGGACCCTGGGGTATCTGAGGCATACGATGACCGCTGGGATTTTAAGCAAATCTTTTTTTAAATGATGTGGTGATTTTAGTTAACTCATCAATACTATGGCAAAAGAATGAGGTGCTCTTTCATTGGGTTTAGAGGAGGAGGTTGCTGAGAAAGCTAAGGCTAATGGGTGGCACGTCGAGCTTAGGAAGAGGCATGGAAGCCGAATTCAGGATCTTATACTCAGCAGAGGAGGCTTGGTGCTTGTCGTTCAAGTTAAAGATTGCTCCTCCCCCGCAGGGCCTAGTGCTGTCACCCAAACTAAAAGGGACTTTGATGAGTATATTAGGCATTTGCTTGAAGAAAGGCTCGGCGTGATCGTTGTGCCCATACTTATCTCGAAGAGCATTTCTGATAAAGCAAGAAAAAGGGCATTATCCTACGGTGTAAGATGTTATAGCCCAAGTGAATTTGAGAATGCTCTTCGATGAAAAATGCGCTTTTAGAACATAGATATTAACGTTATTTTAACTTTTTGCTCCGGATTTTGGAGCTTCCTGACGATCTCCCTTGACAGGTCGCATGCGGCCTTAGTGGCTTTTATAGCTATTGTTCTACCGCATACATAGTTGCTTTTTCTTACGACCATCTCTGCTGGATGGGCGAACATTAAGTAGGGGCTACCGAAAGCCTTAACGATTTCCACGTCGCCTTCAACCTCTACAATTATTGTTATCTCTGAATTTGGCTTTTTAGCAGCCTCCTTAAACTCGCGGCTTAGATCCCTTGCAGATTTATTGGCTTTTACAGCTATTATGCAGTCTCCTCTTTCAGTTAGATGCTCATCCTTCGTTATCTCAAAGGTCGTTTTATGCGTCGACTTTATAAGGTTATGTCCAAATGCAATAACTTCCTCAACAACCTCCACGAGACCTTATGCCTCCATTTTTAATGCTTAAAAGCATCTGCCGGATGTAAATATAAAATTTGTCCACATGGAAACCTTAATAACTTTCTTATAAAATTATCTTATGGCAGTGAATGATCTTATGATTTCGGAGAGAATTTTTCGAGCCTACGATATACGTGGGATCTATGGCTTGGATCTAGATGCCGATGCGGCTAAGCTGATAGGTAGGGCGATAGCAACGTATGTCGGCGGCGAAGGTAAAACTTTCATCGTTGGTAAAGATGTACGATTAAGCAGTAAACCTCTGGGCGACGCGCTTATAGAAGGCATGGTGTCCGGAGGCTTAAACGTGGAGGACGTAGGCACCGTAACAACACCCCTGCTATACTTTGCCACGATGCATTATGGTAAGGATGGCGGCGTCATGGTTTCAGCATCTCATAATCCACCTGAATGGAATGGTTTTAAAATATTGCTCAGCAAGGGTTTTGTTTGCATGGGCATGGGTATGGAGGAGCTGAGGGATATAGCCATTAAAGAAGCCTTCCAAAATGCAAAGATGGGAACCGTTAAAGTTAATCCGAAGGTCATTCCCGACTATGAAGACTACATCTCAGAAAAGGTAAATATTGGAAAGCCTCTTAACGTTATAGCCGATCCTGGGGGTGGATCATGCACCGTGCTGATCCCGAGAGCCTTTGAAAGGGCAGGTTTAAATGCTCATGTAATTTACGGTGAGCCTAACGGCTTATTCTCTAAGCATCCGCCGGAGCCAGATGAGTATACATTAAACGAGCTAAGGACGCTCGTTCTGGAGAGGCATGCTGATTTCGGAGTTAGCTTTGATGGAGATGGGGACAGAGCGGTTTTCATAGATGATGAGGGCAGAATTGTTCCAAGCAACGCCGTTTTAACCATGCTTTCAAGGCACCTTCTTAGAAAGCATAGGGGTGCAGCAGTAGTTTACGAGGTTAGCTGCTCAATGATCGTTGAGGAGACGATAAAGGCTTATGGTGGGAGACCCATTTTAAGCCGGGTCGGACATACATATATCTATGAAAAAATGATTAAGGAGAATGCTGCGCTAGGCGGGGAGACAAGCGGGCACTTCTACTTTAGAGATATACACGGCTTCGACGATGCCATATACGCAAGTCTGAAAGTGGCTGAAGCCATATCAGAGGAGGGCTTAAGGCTTTCAGAGATAGTTGATTCCCTGCCGAAGTATTCGCAGATACCGGTGAAAAATTACAGTTGTCCGGATGAGAAGAAGTTTAGGGTGGTTGAGGAATTAGCTGAGGACTTTAAGAATTCCGGACATGAAACAGTAACCCTTGATGGGGTAAAAGTAATTCTCGAAGATGGATGGTTTTTAATAAGGCCATCAAATACGCAGCCATTAATAAGGTTAACAGTGGAGGCAAAAAATGAGGAAAGATTGAGGGAAATAGCATCGTATGCTGAGGAGGCAATTTTGAAAAAGATTAAGCATATTAAGCAATGAAATTAAAGATGTGCTTAGCCCCTTTTTAAGCGTTTAATAACGCATTTATAGCCGCTATATTTATTCTTCCCCAATTTTTAACTTATTTTTAACTTAGTGGATAGCGTAATAGCGCAGCTATTCCGCCCAGCGACTTCATTTTAAGCCCAGCTTCATGCTCAGCGCTTATTATTCTAGCCTTCCCGCCTTTTTCCTCAACTTCATGTATAAGTTTCTCTAACGCCGAGATTTCCTCACTGGATGATTCTCTAAACATTTCGTCTGTTATAAGCATCTCTTCAACGGCGCCCATTGAAACCGCCCTTTCAACATCACTTAAACCATACGCTATATCGCCGCGTCCCTTGCCCAAGCGTCTAAGAACCTCTTCAACAGCCTCAGCCTCCTCAATTATACGCGCATGCCTTAGAGCCCTCGCTAATATGCCGGAGCGCACAGCCTCATAGATACCTGCGCTGCCGCTGCTATTTACGCTTTTTATGTCGATGATTTTCTCCCTTATCGCCGGCGCATTCTCCTCGAGAAACTTAACGAAGCTATTTTTGACGAATCCTAATCCCAAAATTACTATCGGGCCTCCAACCGAGCTTATTAGGCCCTCAAGGGTCTTTAAGGCGGATTTAAACATCTCATTAAGGATTCTCAACCGCTCCTCCTCCACATGTTTTCCCGGGAGGCTGATCTTTTCTTCAGTGACGATCTCCGGTCCGAAACTCCTTAAAACAGCGGCGCAGTAGCCCTCATCATCGATGTTCATAACGATTATGGGCATGATCCCCTTCTCGGAGGCGCGCTTCAGCTGCTCAACATGATATTCCAGCCAGCGCTCTTTAATTATCTTCAACGAAGTGTTTAATGTTATGTTTAGCGTATGATGCGATCCTAAGGCTCCAATCTCGTCAGGCGCATCGCAAACTATTCCGTGAATCCTTAAGCGGTTTAACATTCGATCCCATGAGACGCTTTCAACCTTAATGCCTAAAACAAGCGATATCCGCCTGCCCTTTTCCGGCCGCTCATAGCGCTCTCCGAAACGCACCTCACGGGTTGTCCTAGAATATACGATGTCGCCCCTTTGAATAACATTACACAGCACCCAGAAATCGTCCAGAAACTCCGGGGTAACGGTAACTTGGTTATGCTTAATGTCCATGTCTAATATCTTCACGCATAACTCCTCCCACTATATTAATTAGATTCAGATTCCATCAATCTTCATTCCCCTCTCCACCGGCATGCTGCCGACGTATTAATCATATAAGCGACCATAAATAAGCATGATACATTGTAGGCTCGCTTTTAATTGTTACGGTGGGACGCTATGCTTTACTCCGAGCCTTTCACTTAGCGGCCGCTAAGACTAGACGTGCAAAGTGGCAAGGGCAAATTAACAGAATCATATTTATACAAGGATAAGGTTGAAATAACTATGAGAGGCAAGGCGCTAACAGTGAACCTTAACTTTAACTTGGCTGCTGGAAGATTTCTGCGGCGGATAAACAGATTTAAGGTTCTGGTTGAGATTGATGGTGAAGAATTTTATGCGCATCTGCCAAACTCCGGTAGGCTTGCAACAGTACTACATCATGGAATCGAAGCATATTTAAAGAAGGTTGAGGACAAGTTTTCCGGCAAAAACCCGTATAGACTTTTTGCGGTACGGCGCGTTGGAGTACCAGTCATTGTGGATGCACAGTTCTCAAATATAATAGCGAAAATGGCTATTGAGCATGGTCTTATTGATAGTTTAGCGGACTATAAGGTTGACGGAGAAAACTTTAGGGTAGGCGAGCATGTGGGCTCTAGGCTGGATCTGATGCTGAAAAGAGGGATGGAGAAATTTTACATTGAGGTGAAAAGCGTAACTCACGCAGTGAATGGCGTGGCTTTATTCCCAGATGCCCCAACATTGAGAGGAAGAAAACACGTACAAAAGTTAACTGCGCTGGTAAGATGCGGATTTAAGTCTGGAATAATATTCTCAATTCAGAGACCTGACGCAATAATAATGAAGCCGAACGTTGAGGTTGATCGGCATTTCACTGAACTTCTAAGGGAAGCTGTGGCTGAGGGCGTAAAAATATTCACGTTAAACTCGACTTTTCAGCCGCCTAGAAGCATAAAAATAGAGCCAAACAGGCCAGCATTCACATTTTAGCCTAGATGAGATGACAAAAATTGGGCGGCGCATGCAAGTCTATCTTCGCCAATAATCTGGGAGAAGCGCTTATATACGATGTAAAGTTGCCTACTAATTTATGCTTCAACTACTCTAACTATTTCTAAATTTCTAGCATGATTAAAAAGAGGGCGTGTCCAATAATTACTAAACTTTGGCAAATTTAACGTTTTCGGGGCTCTGTGCGTTTTCGAGGTTACTTTGACATGTATATCTGCATGTTGGAAGCGCTTATTCCTTCCTTCTCCAGCCTACCTTTTTGGTGGTTGTGATGTTGCCG
>CALKGV010000064.1 GCA_938091805.1 uncultured archaeon
GCCGCATGGTAGACCTGCTTGGCAACAAGGAGGATTAGGGCCTTAGCTGGGGTGACCCTGGCAGGCCTCCCCTTTTTTCCTCCGAAAGGCATGGAGGGCAGCGGCCAAGGGGAATAAGACTCTAGAAGGGCCCTCAGCGCGTTGTTGTAGGCGGCATCCCTCCCACGCCACCAGGCATTAAAGCTACACTTAACCATGGCAAATGAAAGGGGCCAAAACACGCCCAAAAGTTTTTCTGCAAGCCCCTGCTTTGCTAAACATTCATATGCTGCTCTAACAACCTAGGCAGTTAACCCTAACCCATTAATATATTGTTAAGATGATATTGCGCAGTTTAGTTAGGTTTCTCAGCGCTCCCTTCTAACAACTTTTGTCCCATCTCCGGGCTTAGCGCATATTGGAATACTTTTTACACCGACCTCTTCAAACGCTTCCTTCATTGCAAGTGCAACATCTCTCGTTTTCACTTTTCTAGAGTTTACAAGCGCTATTATTGATGGCCCTGCTCCGCTTATTGATACGCCTGCAGCGCCGGATTTTAAGGCTTTTTCCTTAACATGATTTAATCCGGGTATAAGGCGCTCCCTAGCGGGTTCAACGACAGCATCCACCATGCCTTTACCCATTACTTCAACATTGTTCATGGCTATACCGGCGACGAATGATGCCGCACGCCCTACATTATGAACCATTCTTCCGAGATCCACATTTCTTGGGAGAACCGACCTCGCTAATCTTGTATCCAACTTTATTTCTGGAAGAACTATTGCAAACTCAACATTATCCGGCATCTTCAATCTTAAAACTTCTAGGGGTTCCCTGGAGGTTATAACTATGAAGTCTCCCATTATTGCGGCCGCCACATTGTCGGCGTGTGGGGCGCCGGCTGAAGCTAATTCCCCAAGCGCAGCAAAACCTATAAGCTCCGTGGAACTTAGATTGAGGCCTAAAAGTTCATTTATAGCTACGGCGGTTGCGGCCGCGCTTGCCGCGCTGCTCCCTAAACCGCTTCCCGGTCTTATCCCCTTAAGAATTCTTATTTTTAAACCTATTTTTTCCCTCGAGAGTTTTAGAAGTTCATTTGCAACTATTCCAGCCGTATTTTTTTCAGGTTCCCTTGGTATCGACTCAGAGCCTTCACCCTCCACTTCTATTTTGAGAGATCCTTCATCTATTTTTTCGATTAGAACCTTGTCTGAGAGAACATCTAGGGCTACGCCGAAGGTATCGAATCCCGCCCCCAAGTTGGCTGAGGTTGCTGGCGCGGTGGCTTCAACAATTGAGAAGACCATCGGCGTCACCTAAACAGCATAATTTTATTATTTGCGCTTAAATGCTTAGCGCTTTTATTATGGGACGTGGCGACTTAAGGTTTTAGCCTTGCATTTCTGACAATCTATCTTATGTTTGGTGTTAGGGATGTTGTTGAGCGCTTTCACCTATTTGAGAGGGTAGGGTTTCCCTTTTTGGGCGTCTTCAACAACATAGCAATAAACCCAAAACATAACGGAGGCATGAGATGGAGGAGAAGCATAGAATGCTGGAACCTACTCTGCGACAGTTCACATACCACCACAACCTAAGGAGGTGAACCTTAAGTTGCCACGTCCCTACGAAAATTATTGCGGTTAATTATTCAATGAGGGTTTTTCTCGCAAATGTTATGTAGCCGGTGTGCCCGGTCATTAAGGTTTCCGGCCTAGTTTTATCTTTTTCAACACGGATTCTTCTAACAAGGCATTCAATCGTTTCTATATTTACAAAATTATTTGCTTTAAGCTCCTCGACAGTTTTTACAGATTGATCAATTGTTGGGCTGAACGATATGAAGGCCCCGCTTCCCTTTAAGGCTTTATAGGCGTGGGATACAATAAGCCATGGCGTGGCCATGTCTAAAACTACGGCGTCAACATTTTTTTCATCTATTCCTTGGGCTATGTCCTTATTCTTTAGCTCAACATAGTCTAGCACACTAGCTCTCTCCAAATTCTTGCGCGCGATTTCTAGAAAATCGCTCCTAATCTCATAGCTGTAAACTCTGCCTGAGGGCTTCACGTAGCTTGCTAAAGCCATTGTTAATGCGCCTGTTCCTGTTCCAGCTTCAACGACTCTGCTTCCGGGCATTATATTGCCGAAAAGTATGATAAGCGCAACATCTTTGGGATATAGTATCTGTGTCCCCCTTGTTGTTTTGAAAATTTGGTCTCTTATGCTTGGCTTAAGCGCGATAAACTCGGTTCCCATACTGCTTCTTAAATGTGCGCCGAAACTCTTACCGATAAGATCGCCGACATTTATGAAGCCCTTATGCGTGTGGAAAACTTTCCCGCTCTCAACCTTTACCATGTAGCTTCTCCTATCATCCAGGTAAAGGAGAACGTAGTCGCCCTCCTTAATTTCCTCAGCCAATCTGGATCACTTTCCGCAAAACGTTAAGTTACGCCATAACATCTATAATGTAACCAGACAGGTATATTTTCCTTTACATGAAAATTCGACAAGAAAGCCTGGAACTTTAGTTATGGGATGGATGATGCTGTCAAGTTAAGATGCTGTATTTATAAAGGAGTATTTAAATAAATGGGCTTAACTTGGCAGTATCGGATGGATTGTCGATAGGTTTATATGCGCCCCATCCGCGCTATGTTTTGAGTGGGCTGCTCGAAATGTGGCTTGGATGTCCAAAGGCTGGAATAAGGCTCAGGGGCTGAAATGGGTGGGGGAAGGTTCCAGCAAGCGAATATAGGGCCTGCTCGGGCGTTGAACGCCCTGTGGAAGCCGTTAACGGGGGCGGCGGCACACCCCCTGCTTCTAAGGTGGAACGGGATGAGGCGGGAGCCTGAAAGGGCGGTGACGACCAGCCGATGAAGACCTTAGAAGCAAGAATATCCCGACTTAGTCGTGGAGAGTGTCAAAGCCTAATGCTCTGCTTTTTCATTCCATCTCTACAAGATTTTGAAGCCCAACTTTCCTAACACGGACAATTCCCTGCTTCTCAAGCCTCCTTATAAGCCGCCACATGCTGGTTCTAGGTATATTTGGGAACCTTTCTCTTAATTCCGACTCAAGAACTCTTCCGCCTCTATCCTTAAGAAAGCGGAGAACCTCGATCTCCTCACTTCTTAAATTCCTAATTCTGCTCCTTCGCCTAATCAGCAGAAGCATTGAGGCTACTATGCACATTGTGGCTATGGCTGCTGTAAGCATATAGTAGTATCCTGAATATTCCGCTGCTGAAGGAGGCTGTGAAGGGGGCGGAGGAGGTGGGGACGGAGGCTGCGTTGGCAATTCATAGATTATCTCCCAATCCCCTGGATAAAGATCAAGCCTTATCGTATCCTTTTCAATAGATATGGACGATGGGACAGCGCTTAGATACATTATTGTTGCATTCTCAGGAAGCACAATTGATAAGTCAAACGGTGCGCTGAGTGTAATGGTCCAAAGCCCAGACTCCTTTGACGTTAAGTCGTCAGTATAATATTCAAGCGTAACTTCGGTTGCACCCAAACTGTATATAACCGCATTATTCTCCTCAATATCATAATTAAGCAGATCTCCAGCCTCGTCAAAAATTAAAAGACCGCTAATTCGGGAGGATAGGAGTGGAATGATGATCAAAGCCTCTGTTTCATTCACTGATGCTACAATCTTAACATGGACAACCCCATCCCTGTAAACGGTTAAAGTAGCCTCTTGAATAAAATAGGCGTCTTCATACATGGATCGTGAGATCGATATGAGAAGTATTATTAAAGCAACGGAAACATATGAGCCCATATTTTTCCCAAACACATTATTGAGGAGGCCGAATTTAAAAATTATGAATTTATTTAAGTGATGTTTAAACTTAAGTTTAGGAAGCAATGAGCAAATAAATATATTTCTCCATTCAATACAATAACACTTTGATGATGAAAGGCGAAACGTTAAGAGCCCCGGTGGCTTAGCGGTTAGAGCAGCGGCCTTGTAAGCCGCGGGTCGCGGGTTCAAATCCCGCCCGGGGCTCCATTAACCTTATTTGGAAATTAACGTAAAGTAATAGGCGTCATTACTATGATGTGGGTGATTCATTTCATATGGTAAAAGTTCTAATTGTATCCGGCTCTCCTCATAGGGATGGTTTTTGCATTAAACTTTCTAGGGAGATCGCTAGGGGAATTCATGAGTCTGGTGCCGAAGCTGAGTTAATCTCGCTTGCCGATAAGAACGTAGATTTCTGCCTTGCTTGCAGAGAAGCAAAATGTTGGGCTGAAATGAAATGCACTCGAGAGGATGATTGTATAGATCTTAGGAGAAAACTTAATGAAGCGCAAGCCTTTGCTTTCCTGGCTCCAGTCTACTTTCTCTCAATCAACGGTTTAGCTAAGAACTTTATGGATAGAATGCGCTATTACGGTGAATCTGGAAGACCATCTTTGGCGGTTTCAGTGGCCGGAGGCACTGGGAAGGGATGCGTATTGGCTTTACAAGACATTTGCTATTGGCTTCTCATGCTGGGATTCCGCCCAATCGCAGTGCTTCCGGTTACACGTTACAATTTCGACCTCTCTCTTTCTGAAGCAAGGATTATGGGGCGTCGATTGGCTCAAGCCGAACCTAAACCGTTCCGTAGCCTAACTGATAAAATATTCTGGTATGAGAACTTGCCATACATGAGATACGATATTGTTGATGAAATCGCTTTCCTAGCCAGAATAACAATTGAAGGTATTGCCCGCCATGGAAAACCGGAATTGGTCGCTGAGCTTAAGGAAAAACTTGAAAAAGGTTTAACCCTGCTAAACCTAGGTAAGTATGAAGATGGTTTGAAATTTATAGTTGAATCTCATGAGGACAGCATGCGCATATTCAACGCTTTAACTAGGTGAAACATCCTTTAACGATTATCCCTTCAAAAATGGGCCATTATCCTCTAAAAAACCACCAGTAACTTAACAGCGTCATAAAACAAAAATATTAAAGTTGGGTCCCCTAATTTATTTACTCGAGCCTTTTATTCACTTCGTCCCAGTTAACTATGTTCCAGAAGGCTTCCACGAAGTCTGCTCTCCTATTTTTATAGTCTATGTAATAGGCATGTTCAAAAACATCTAAGACCATTAGAACTGGGAAAGATGGATACACGTTAACGTTATGCTTTTCTATCTGCATTATCATTAAGCGGCTGGTCTGCCCGCATGAAGTTAGAGCTGCCCAACCAGAGCCCTCAACGCTGACAGCTGCCTGATTAAACTCTTTCCTGAATCTTTCGAAGCTTCCAAACTCGCTCTCAATGAGGCTGGATAATTTTCCACCGGGCTTGCCGCCGCCCTTACCTGGTGGAGCAAGGTTTCTCCAGAATAATGAATGCAGCAGATGCCCTCCCACATTCCATGAAAGCTCCTTTAAGGCGGCTTTCACGTCTATCTCCACGTTTTCTTTACGAGCATTATCTAGCCTCCTCAGTATTGCGTTCGCTCCATTAACATAGGCTTGGTGATGTATTGTGTGGTGTATGCGCAACTGCTCCTCCGACATGTATGGCGCTAAATCACCATAACCGTAAGGTAGCTGCGGCAGAACATACAATTTAGCAGCTTCCATGAATTCACCTCCCAACAAACTAATTATCTCTCCTCATTCACTTATTTTCTTTACTCTTTACCCAATTCTTGAACATGGATATAACTGCATACCTGGCGCTTCCATTTATCCAAAGTTTTTTCTTCCCCTTTAGGTTACGTAGTGCTCTAGAATTTCTTTATTTTCTCCTTTTTAGCGCCGCATATTGGGCATCTATTAAATTCTTCTTCTGAGGTATAGCCGCATACACCACATATGTGTATTGATTCCAGCGGTACGTCTTTGCCGCTTTCTACGGACTGCTTCGCCCTCTGATATATTGCTGCATGGATTTTCTCTGCCTGTAGAGTCCATTCAGTCGTCCTCTGTGCGCCCTTTTCATCCTGGAGCTTAGCTACAGCGTTATATGCTGGATACATTTCATTAACCTCATATGTTTCTCCATTTATAGCCTCCTGAAGATTCTCTACAGTGCTACGAATCATCCCTAAAACATTGTAATGGTTGGCGGCATGAACCTGCTCAGCGTAGGCTATTGCCCTAAAGAGCCTAGCAACATTCTTAAAACCCTCTTCCTCAGCTTTCTCCGCAAAAATTAAATAGCGCATATGCGCTTGACTTTCTCCGTTAAAAGCGTTTTTCAAGTTATCCTCAGTCATCCTCCTCATGAATCCGGTTCCTCCATCGTTTTCTAACGATAAACTTATTATTTTGTATGAATTTAAAAGTTTTATGTACGATATTCGGATAAAAATGACTAAAATAAATGAAAAAGAGAGGAAAAATAGGGTGAATAATACCGATTTAGCGATTCTAAAACTCTTGCAGGAGGATGCTAGCATGCCTTTTACTGAGATTGCCCGTCGGCTTAGGATGAGCGAATCCACAGTTAGAAAGAGGGTAGAAAAACTAAGGCAGGAGAGCGTTATAAAGAAGTTCACAATTATTATTGAACCGTCTAAAATAGGCTTAAACACGATCGCAATTGTAGGTTTAGACGCGGAACCTTCAAAGCTTCTAGAAGTATCTCAAAAGCTATGCGAATTTACCGAAATAAAGTATGTGGCCACTTCAACAGGCGATCACATGATAATGACTGAAATATGGGCGAGGGACACGAAGGATCTGGCTAAAATAATCTCCGAGAAAATAGGTGTAATAGACGGTGTTAAGAAGGTTTGCCCCGCAATAATCCTTGAGAAACTGAAAGAATAATATGTAAAGAACTAATGAGAATAATTTCTGGGAAAAAGTTACAAATGTGAAGTTGAGGTCTGGCAACTAAATGTTTACGTAAACTGATCTATCAGGATTCCTTAAGAAATAGATTGACGCTCTTATTAGGTTGATGGAGCTTGCGGGATGAGCATCATCAGCGTTCTTTGTGTCCTGTCATGGTGGCGGTTGTTGCGGATAAAGTTATAGTGCGCGGTGTAGAGGTGGATGTTTTCTTTGCTATAGCCTCGGAATGTTGTGTTCATGATCAGAAGGCATGAAAGACCAAATACTTAAGACCATCAAAATATGAAGATAAAAATGAAACTAATAAGCGCCAAAATCGTAACAAGAGCGTAGATTGAAATTGAAAAAGAGATTGTAAAATCTCCTAACGAATCTCTTAAAAAATATGTAAAATCTTTCTATAAGTTGGTTTTAGAAATTTTGTTCGCGGGGAAACGATAACTAAGGATGTGATCGTTGTGACATCCTCTGAAGAAGTGCTTCATTCCACAGTCCCCGGAGGGGATAAAAAATTAGAAAGACAAAGACCATATTGCCTTATAAATTAATACAGCCGATATTCCAATGCCCATTATGATTCCTTCACCAAGGGCTATACCTGCACATAGAGGAGCGCAGACTGAGGACCATCAACATCTCTATAATGTTCGATTTCCTCGTTCATAATTCTTATAACCTTTAATTTTAGCCTCAATGTATCTATTTCATCTCCAACCTTGATGCTTGCAAGGTAGAGACGCCATAAATGGGAAAACATATAAATATTTTAAGCGTAATAATGAAAGTTGGAGGTGAAAATTTGGCTTCTAAGGAATTGCTGGATTTATTGAATGATGCTATAGCGCGGGAGCTTCAAGTCTCCATCCAGTATATGTGGCAGCACGTTCAATGGAGCGGTGTTAAGGGTTTCGCTGTTCAGGAGGAGTTAAAGAAAATAGCCATAACGGAGATGAAGCATGCTGAGGCTATCGCTGAAAGACTTTTCTATTTAGGCGGCATCCCAACAACGAAGCCTACTGAAATATTTGTGGGAAAAACCCTAAAGGAAATGATTGAGCGGGATGTGAAAGACGAGGAGAACGCAATAAAGTTATATAAGGAGATAATAGAGAAAGCCCTTAAAGAGAAAGATCAGACTACAGCCTTTATATTCGAAGGAATACTAAAGGATGAGGAAGAGCATCATGACTTCTTCACAACGCTCCTAGAAGAAATCTGACAGTCCTAATAAAATAATCCACTTTTCTTTCCTCTTAAAAGATTTAAATCCTTAATTTTCCTTAACACTTATTTTGTGGTGTGAGAGCATGTCAGTTGTGTTGGATGTTGACGCTGAGGATTGGGAGAAGGAGGTTCTGCGGTCTGATATATTGACTGTTGTGGATTTCTGGCATGAGAGGTGCCCATGGTGTATTCGGTTGAACCCGATTTTCGATGAGGTTGCTGATGAGTATAAGGATAAAGCGAAGTTTGTTAGATTCAATGTTCTAAAGAGCCCTAGGAATAGGGATATAGCGATGAGAAATGGCGTTATGGGTACGCCCACAATAGCGTTCTATTGCAGCGGCAGATATTTGGGCTCAATGGTTGGCTTCGTTCCGAAATCTCATCTAAAGCATGTTATTGAGGATGTTATGGGGCGCTACAAGGAATGCGTTAAACAAAGCACAAAGCTAGAGTAACACGTGCAAGATAATCCCCTAATATTATCAAATTCTTTTTCTTGATAGATGCCGAAAGGCTGATAGCGCTGCTTTGCAGCCTTCTCCAGCCGCTATTATTATCTGCTTCTCCGGAACACTTGTTACGTCTCCAGCCGCGAATAATCCAGGATAGCTCGTTTCACATGCGCAGTTCACAATTATTTCTCCCCACTGATTCTTCTCGACAGAATCAACTATTTCAGAGTTTGGCACTGACCCTATCTCTACAAAGATCCCTTGAACTGGTAATAGAGTTGTTTCACCTGCTCTCTGGACCCTTATCCCATTAACTGTCTTTTCACCTGTTATCTCTAGAACCTTTGTGCTCGTCCAAACCTCAACCTTGCCTGAGGCTAGAGCCTTCTCAGTGAGTATGGGGTCGGCTTTAAGCTGAGGCATAATTTCAAACAAATATATTTTGCTCGCAATCTTCGTCAGCTGTAAAACGGCTTCAAGACCAGCATTTCCGCCGCCGACAACAGCCACATCCATACCTTCAAATAGTGGCGCGTCGCATGTCGCACAGTATGTCACACCCCTATTCTTAAACTCCCTCTCGCCAGGGACGTTAAGTTCCCTAGGTCTTCTGCCAGTTGCGACTATAACTGTTCTGCCAAAATAATTGGCGTAATCGGTTTTAACGTTGAACATATCATCATGGGGCTTAATGCTCTTAACCTCCTCCATCTTAAGGTCGAAGTTATAGCGCTTCAAGTGTTCATAGAATTTCGCTACAAGCTCCTCGCCAGTAATATACTGGAAACCAGTGTAATTATCAACCTCTGAGGAGTAAGTCACCTGTCCACCAATATTAGTCGTAAGCACCAGGAAATCCATCCTCTTCCTAGCAGCATATATAGCCGCAGTTATCCCAGCCGGGCCAGCGCCAACGATTATCAAATCATGTATCTTATTGAAGTCAGCCAAATGGAACCCTCCGTAATTTTCAGCCTGCGCTAATTACTACTATAGAATAAACATATCTGGAAGTATAAATCTTTTTAAATTAATGCAGAGAGTTTCCTTTCATCTGAGAAACTCTTTTCTTCCGATTAATATATAAATTATTGATTCGCAGATGTAGGCTGCATGAAAATGAATATGTTTTTCTCACTAAACTTTGGCAAATTTAACGTTTTCGGGGCTCTGTGCGTTTTCGAGGTTACTTTGACATGTATATCTGCATGTTGGAAGCGCTTATTCCTTCCTTCTCCAGCCTACCTTTTTGGTGGTTGTGATGTTGCCGATTGTGA
>CALKGV010000065.1 GCA_938091805.1 uncultured archaeon
CAAGGGGAATAAGACTCCTAGAAGGGCCCTCAGCGCGTTGTTGTAGGCAGCATCCCTCCCACGCCACCAGGCATTAAAGCTATACTTAACCATGGCAAATGAAAGAGACCAAAACACACCCAAAAGTTTTTCTACAAGCCCGAATTTGCTTAATTGTCAACCCATGTGATGGAGATTTCAACCTTTAATAATTCTCTTTTCTACAGATATTTTAGGAGAAGAATGCGGAATGAATCAGGACATTGTGTATTGGTTAGGTAATTCGCTTTACTTGAACATCACCAATAAATGCTCCAATAACTGTTACTTTTGTTTTAGGCACTATGTAAGAGGTATAGCGGGTTTTTATTTGAAACTTAAGGAGGAGCCCCACTCAGAGCGGATAATTGAGCAACTGGAGAGAAAAATGCCTATGAGAAAATGGGAGGAAGTTGTATTTTGCGGTTTCGGCGAGCCAACTATGAGACTTAACTGTTTACTTGAAGTTACAAGATGGATCAAAAGGCATGATCCCAATATGAAGGTTAGATTGAACACTAATGGGCATGGTTACCTACTTAACCCTGGAAGAAACGTAGCAAAAGAGCTTAAGGAGGCGGGGGTCGATGCTGTAAGTGTGAGCTTAAATGGCCATGATGAGGAAACATATCAGTATGTTTGTAAACCATCCTTCAAGGATGCTTATGAAAACGTATTAGCCTTCATTGTGGAAGCGAAGAGGGCAAATTTAGAAGTTGAGGTAACCGCTGTAAGAATACCTGAAATCGATATTTCAAAAATCCAGAATTTAGCATTGCAACTAGGCGTCAAGTTTAGGGCTAGAGATTACGTACCCTGCTTCTACTGAAGCCATAAACTTGACTTCTCATTTAATGTTTAAGCCCTTTTAATATTTCAAATATCTCTGCCAGACTGTTTATTTCATACATCGCCTTGGCGTCTGGTGACTCTGGTTCCTCAGCGCGGTGGTCGCCTCTCCTAAGCCTGACGCTAATTAAACCAAGCCTATTTGCGTAGGGTATCGTCTTATTAACCCGGCTGCTTACATAAATTGTTTCTTCCGGTCTGGCATTCAGCTCCTTTAAGCATATTTCAAATGGTTTGCTAGTTAATTCTATTACTCCACATTCCTCCGATATTACCACCGAATGGAATAAGTGGTGTACACCTAACTGTATGAGCTTCTGCCACTCCTTGACAGCGATACCGTCTGAGACAACGCCCAACTTATATTTTTGATCGCGCAGTTTAATCAATGTTGGAAGGGTATCTGAGAAAGGTTTTAAGTAGGCTTGGCTGGTTTCACGATATGCGACAACTCCGGCGGCTATAACCCTTGGATTCCATCTTAAACCTAGATGCTCAAGGAGTTTGTCGAAATGCCTGTTGTAATGCGGACCATATTTGCTTACAACTTCCTCAAGCCTCCTATATCCGACCTCTAGATCCATTGGAAGCCCAGATTCAATCATGGCCCTTATAGCGTTAAGCCTCGCCATCCTCATTTGAAGGGACGAATCGTATAATGTGTCCTCAATATCGAATATTACTGCCTTAATTCTCATCTCACCACCTTCACAAGTTTTTCAGGATTATCCGGATTTAACCCTCTAAAAACCGACATATAATACGTAAATAACTGAACGGGAACAATAAATAAGATTGGAGAAAAAATTTTAGACAAACCTATAGGTACAGGGAAGAACATGTCCGAGGCTTCCATTAATGATCTGGAAGTCTCGGTTCCTTCTAAGATTGATATGACGCTAGCACCAAACCCTCTAAATCTCCTAGACAAATCAGCATAATCTTCAATTTCATCCGATGGTGAAATAAGAACCATTAATGTTTTCTCATCAACCAGCCTTATTGGTCCGTGAAGAAACTCCCGTGCAGCAAATCCTTCAGCGAAAACCATGCATGTTTCCTTAAGTTTTAATGCTGCCTCTAGAGCGGTGGCGTAATTCGGCCCGCTGCCTAAAATAAATATTGGGTTTTTGTCCTTATATTTCTCAGCTGCCTCACGAATATTTTCCCGTGAGGAATCAAATATTGTTTCAATAGCTTGAGGCACATTATAAAGTTCCCTCGTGAGTTCCTCAATTCTTGACGTCTGCTCTTTAAGCGTAGCTATTTCAAGAGAGAGCATGAAAATCGCCATCAGCTGGGTAACATATGTTTTCGTTGCCGGAACAGCCATTTCCTTACCTGATCTGGGGGAAATGACGTAATTTGCTAGGCTTGCCAATGTGCTTTTAGGCGTATTTGTCACTGCAAGTAGATCTATATCTCTTTTCAAAGCAGCTTTAGCGGCGTTAACTACATCGGTGCTTTCACCAGATTGGGATATAGCCATTAAAAGGGCTTTTCTCGTAATGCTGGCAGGGATCCAGCGCTGAAATTCCGAGGCGGGTATCGCGCTTACTATCAAGTCTGTTAGACTTGAAAGAGCGTATTGGCTTGCTAATCCAGCATGATAGCTGGTTCCGCTTCCCGTTATATACACTATATCATATTTTTTAGTCTCAATCTCAGATGCGATTTTCTTTATATTCTCCTCTTCCTCAGCGATCGTCCTCCTAAGCGCAGATGGCTCCTCCAGAATCTCCTTTACCATATTATGGCAGTATTCAATGGTCGCCAGTTTTATTTCACCAGGATGGTCTGGGAATCAACCATAATAAATCAGTTTCTCTTTCTCAAGTCTCTTCTGTAAGTTTTCCACAGCCTTATAGACATCTTCCTCCTTCTTGGCGCCTGTGCAGACAAGTTTCCCGCTTGCAAAGAGAAGTATAACCACTTTTGGATAATCCATCCTATAGATTAATCCTGGAAACTGCTCCGGCTCATACATTGTTTTACCTAGAGTATAGGCGGACTTCTCCAAGTCGATTATTCCGCCGAGATTCGCCGAAGCAACTATATTCTGTATTTTAAGCTCAGGCTTGCCGACTATTACTATGCCGCTTCTCTTAAGTTCCTTAATAACTCTCATAACGGCTCTACGTGCTTCTTTCTCAGATTTCGCTCCGGTACAAACCATCTTACCAGAATTAAAGATTAAAGTTGCAGTTTTAGGTCTCTTAAGCCTGAAAACAAGCCCTGGAAACTGTTCTGGACGATATTCCACATTTGGATAACCTTTCACTACAGCGTTTAAATCTATTTTCTGATTCAACGTTGCAGATGCGACAACGTTCTCTATTTTAACCTTAACTTGGCTCTGCGGTTGAGACATTTCGCATAAACCCCCATCAACCACGCAAATATAAGTATAACATGCCTTAAAAAGATATTTATAAGGTACATTTATATATTTAATGGTTTAATTTGAGTTTCCCATCGCCCCTGTTTTTCTCATCTCTCCTCTTTAATAAGTCCAGATTTTCAAATATTACAAACACTATAAGAAGGACGACTATTATTGAGATTCCAATTTCATTACCTAAGTAAATCTTAATGTAACCTAGATACGGTATGATGAAAACTACCTTGCCGATTAAATCTCTTTCAGATATAACCCAGCTGTCTGGATATAAATTATGGTCTCCCTTTGTTCTAAAATACCAGACGTTGTCTTTCACATATTTTTCTATAGCACGGTGAACAACAAACTCTCCAGGGCTATAGGGGTGTCTGAAAACTATTATGTCGCCATTTTTTGGGTCGGCGTGTACATCTACACCGTTTAGCCCGCCCTGAACAATAAGTAAATCGCCTACTTTCAGCGTTGGATACATGCTGTTGGATATCGGCGTTTGCAACGGATAGGGGGTTCTCAAAACTATTATAAGAAATCTCTGAAATGCAAATGTGCCGAGCACTAGTATGAGAAGCATAAAAATGGATCTAAGTAACCCATTATTCCATAAATGCTTAAGTTTTCCGATTAATGTACTGTCTATGTTTTCATCATTCCCCAACTTCAAGCGCTCCGCAACACGATTACTTACAATATCCAAGGATATATCAATTTTCCCATTCTACGAAGGGACGTGGCAACTTAAGGTTTTAGCCTTGCATTTCTGACAATCTATCTTATGTTTGGCATCAGGGATATTGTTGAGCGCTTACCTATTTGAGAGGGATAGGTTTCCCTTTTGGGCGTAAGGTTCTTGGTTTAGCATTCTATGTTCAGATGTCAAGCCTTATGAGAACTGCCAGAGCATTATCCGAGTTTAGGAGGGTTTCTAAAACGGCTGTTTGGAGGATAAGAGTATTCTTCAACAACATAACAGTAAACCTAAGACATAACGGGGGCATGAGATGGAGTAGGAGCATAGAATGCTGGAACCTAATCTGCGACAGTTCACATACCACTACAACAACCTAAGGAGGTGAACCTTAAGTTGCCACGTCTAGGAATAGAATAGTAAAAATTATATTTAAGAGTTAAGAGTAGTATTACTCGGGCCCTGGTAGTATAGTCCGGCCTAGTATAAGCGGCTGTCGCCCGCTAGACCCGGGTTCAAATCCCGGCCAGGGCGCCAACCATCAAAGTCCAAATCCTCTTCTCTTAAATCGCCAACCAAAAAGATGTGGATAACGAAATAAATGATTTTGTTGAATAGAGACTTAGGTGCTATAGTAAGCTTCGGCAATAACGGCTTGAACAGATGAGGATTAAGCTAAAGCGCTGCTAATATAAGTAAGGGTGTAAACGCATACCCGCTTGCTCCGCATAGTGTGCTTCGATTTAGAAGGCTGTTATGGTTGATGCTGAGCGGCTATAGCATGAATTAGCAGGGGCCAGCGTTATGGGAAAGGCTTAAGTGAGGGTTAATCCCACTTTATTATAATGGGAAAATGGATGAAATCCATCTTAAGATAGACTCGAAAGGAAGACTTTACATCCCAGCGGACATAAGGGAGCAAATAGGTGATACAGTGGTGCTTAAAAAACCAATGAAGGCTTCTTAATAGTTCCAGATAAGCCCCGGAACTTTATGGAGGGGTTCCGCAAAGTAATAACGTCTGAACCTCCTAGAACAGGCGAACCAGAGAATTGGCCACCTTCAAAAATGAAGGCTGTATGGGGCACAGAAGGATAAGGGTTAGATACTAATATTCTATGCTATGCGCTCGATCCAGCCTATCCAGAACATGAAAAACTGAAAGATCTGCTCATCAATTTGTCTCCGGAAAACCGTGTAGCCCTAAACCCCACAATACTACATGAAACCTACCATACACTTGTCTTCGGTCAAAAATGGGTTCCAAGCGAAGCCGTGAAAAGGCTAAAGCTGCTTATGAAAAATCCATACATCGAGTTTTTCAGCCAAACAAAGAAAACATGCGCCATCGCGCTTAACTTGGCTAAGCAGCATAAGATCGGAGGAAGAGACTCTCTAATAATAGCGAACTTTCTAACAAACAAAGTTCCAATAATCTACACCCGCGACCAAGAACTCTTAATCCATAAAAGAATTTTCTGGAAAAACTTCCACATAACCTTTAAAGATCCCCTAATCGAGATATAGAGAGACGCATATGGAACCACATGAAGTTTATAATCTTCAAGCATTGCGTGGATTCAGCAGAAAAGCGAAGTTTCTGAGACTAATCTTATAAGCCTACGATCAATTATTGACTGTGAGATTGTTATCTTTAGCGAAGTATATATAGCACTGCGGTGTAGAAAATTATAGTTGGTGTGAGCATCTGATGGGGCTTGAAGATCTTAAGACTAGAATCTTCACTCTATTGAGAGAGGACGAAGAGTTTCGTTATGCAGTGGCGGGAATGCTTGGGCTTGAAGAGATCTTAAGGAGACTTGATAAACATGAGGCTGAGCTGGTCAAGCTTAGGGAGGACATGAATAAGCTTAGAGAAGACATGCTTTTAGGCTTTAAGAGGCATGATGTGATGTTTGAGAAGCAGGCTGAGGAAATAGCCAAGCTTAGGGAGGATATGATTGCCGGCTTCAAAAGACATGATGAGGAAATAGCCAAGCTTAGGGAGGATATGATTGCCGGCTTCAAACTATTAAGCAGACACATTGATGCTCTGGGTGCAAGGTGGGGTATGCTAAGCGAGCAAGCGTTCAGAGAGGGTCTTAAAGGCATAGTTGAGGAGGAGTTTGGCTTAAAAATTGAGAAGTGGGTTAGGTATGATCAGAAGGGTTATGTCTTCGGCTATCCAGGTGATGTTGATATTGATGTTGCGTTACATGATGAGAGGGTAATATTGGTTGAGGTTAAATCGCATGTTGGAAGGGAGGATGTCTACGTCTTTAAGAAGAAAGCTGACTTCTATGAGAGTGTTGAGGGTAGGAAGCCTGCGAGGCTTATAATTGTAACACCCTATGCTGACGAAGACGCGTTAGATATGGCAAAACGTCTTCACATAGAAGTATACACAAAAGTCTGATAAATCTGCCATTTATTGATGAACTCGTCTCTAAATTCCATATCTTAAATGTATTGTTGTGCATGCTATGGTTATGAGGGCTTTGTATATTGCTGCCAGCCTCTCATATCTTACGATTATTCTTCTGAAGCTTTTGAGCCACCCATAGAACCTCTCAACTGCAGACCTCATCTTCTTATAGATTTCGATGTCGCATTGTATGGGCTTCCTACCATTCCTTGGGTTCACAGGTATGTTTGCCTCAACATTCATGGATGATAGCCTACCCCTTATTGCTTCAGTATCATACGCTGAGTCAGCGTAAAGCTCCTTCGGAGGCTTCTCTAAGCCATCCAATAACTCATCTATACGCTTTGAGTCATGCTCATTTCCAGCACCCAAAGCTATGCTTAGAGGCATGGAGCCTTCATCCACGCATGCATGTATCTTCGAGCCCTTCCTATGCTTAAATCCGTCGTATCCTATCATTTCTCCCCCTTTTTAGCCTCCACAGTTGAGCTATCAGCGCATACCCTACCATGCTCCCTCATGGATGATAAGGCCCTGAATATCCTATCCCATACGCCCTCATCCTGCCAGCGCTTAAGCCTCCTCCAAGCAGCCTTATATGAGCCATAGCGAATAGGCATATCCATCCATCTGCATCCAGTAGTCAAGACGTACAGAATGCCGTTTATTATCCTCCCATCATCAGCCCCAGAGCCTACCAACCCTAGCCTTAGGAGGAAGCAAAGACCTAATGAACCCCCACTCACCATCAGAAAGCTCAGGAAACTCCATACCAAAACATAATCAAGAAAGACTTA
>CALKGV010000066.1 GCA_938091805.1 uncultured archaeon
GGCTTCTAGTTTGCTTGACCATAACCTTATCCAAGTAGGATATTAGATGGCTTAAGCCTCTATATGCCGCCTTAAAATGCATTGGAAGTTCCCTTGCGATATCTTTTAGCGCGGCTGACGGCGCCCCTTGAAGATACCATACAAGAGAAGGAAGGGAAAATATTTGGGAGAAATTAATAGTTAGCGAACTCTTTTCTAAACCAGTAGAGTTTATTCTGAATAATGCTTCACGCAACCATGCTTCGAACCAAAGAAATGCATGCCCTATATTTTTAGTTACAAGATTTACCTGCATATTCTTCAGCATTACGCCTAAATTTTTTATTTCCATCTCACATTCTGAAGACATAAAAGGTGAAATTATAGTCACTTCATAGTTATGTTTAGCGAGCTCCTCAGCCAAGTATACAGCGGGTCTTATCGACCCATCCAATTTAAGCATAATATCGCATAAGATATTTATGTTCATGCCATCTTCTCTATTAGGGCTTTTTAACACTTTTAAATTTCTTTATAAAATGCATTTAAGAGTTATGTTCATGCAATCTTAGATGCAAGGAAACTTGCAATCATTCTAGAGAATTGAAGAGTAAATTTAGGCGGTTTATCGGGGAATTTTCTTTTTGACGACCACAGCAATAGAGGCTATTATCATCAACATAATTAGTGGAGTTAATGCATTAAATTCTGAGATAACTAAGCCACTGAAAGTGAACGAAAGTCTATCAACAGGTGTAGGATCATCCGCGAAGCTGAAGTATGCCATTAACTGTGCAGGTGGCTGAGGAGGCTGAGGATAATTAACATACCAGCCTCTTAACCGCATTTGCGATGGATTCGCGGTTTCAGGCTCGGAGGCTACGTAGGAAACGGTTTCATTAGAAACAATTACTAGGGTTACCATTGAGGAGTACCAGCCCTCATAGGATGCGTATGTTGATGGTTCAAGAGATTCTACATTAAGCAGATCTAGGAAATCTATTTTGTGCGGGCCAGCGCCAACAGGTATGCTCGTGGAGTAGCCTACTCCCATAGAGTATATCCAGTCGAGGCCCCCGTTTTCCTTGGAGGCGCCAACCCAGACGTAGGCGTTAGTTTCACCGCTCACTGGGATGAACGTTAATGTGAAGCCGCCTAAATCGGGGGCTAAGCATCTCTCCATAAGCTGACCTAAGTATCCGGGTAAATCGCTTTTTCCAGGCCCAACGTATGTTACATTAACGTATCCGTCTTCAACAATGCCTGATGAGTTCAATGTAAAACTTACCTCAAACGCTGTTTCTATGGAACCTTTTACGGCATTTGCAAGCGACTCAGCTGTGGCGGTATCCGTATTATTGAAGAGGAAAACTAGCCCTGAACCTAACCTTGAAAAACCAACGATGATGGAAATAGCGTTTGTTAACTCAGCTCTACTCATATCTACTTGAGGAGGGAAATGTACGAGCGAAGCGTTGCCAGAATACACCATGCTGGAAATGCTAAGCTCAGCGCTTGTGCAATTAACAACCGCGCTGATCCCCTCTGCGATGGGAAATCCCATTTCTTCATCAATGGCATTAACGGTTAGAATGCATTTTCCATTTTTAAGGAGGGTTGCTGCAAAAAGAATTAAGAATAATACTAATGTTTTATGTTTCAATTTTTGCACCAACGATGATATTTATGCTAAATTTAATTTATAAATCTTTAGCAGCATGCCTTAAAGAGGCTTTTCTTCGCAAAGATTGGGTTCCGATCATTATTACTTGGTATGCTATAATCCAGATTATGGAATATAGTGGGCCATAATGATCGTGGAAGCGTTGAACCTCCAGCGATGTGGCACCATACTTTATTGCCAATATAAAAATTTCAGCTATCCTCAGAGCGTTGATGAAATATGTGATTGCAGCGCCTATTAGGAAGTAGGCCGCTTTCTGCCTTAATGATGCATCATTATCTTCTAAGAACAATATGGTCACGATTGAGTATATCAGGAGGCTATCAATTCCGGAGCACGGCCAAGCTATGCCGAAGGATGCTTCACCCATATCGCTCTGAACTCTCAGGACTGTTGCTTTATAGGCTTGCCCCTTTAATTCAGCTTGGTAGCCCATGAGGGTTAAGAGATTTGCTGCGAGCATAGTTGTAGTTGGTACAAATATCTGGAATGGCGAAAACTCCCCAAATGGGTAAAGATTATCTATAAGGAAGATTAAGCCAACGACGCCTAGTAGAGTTATTGGAAGCGCGAAGCGTCTCAAACCCTTAATCCCATAGATTAATACCGCTAGTAACAGAGATAAAACTGTGAAGACGAGGTATTCTATCGTTAGGGGCATAAATTTTGACCACCAATCCAGCCCATAATGTTTGGGAGATATCTCCATGATCAGCGCATTTAGGCCAGAAAATTTTGAAATGAAAACATATATTGTGGGAAGCAACGCTGTAATGATCGATATTATAAAACGCTTAGACCGCGGCTCTTGAACCTTCACGTCAATTTTTTCCCAATCCAATATTAATTTAAGCGAAGCTAGCCATAAAAAGAAAAGATAGTATACTCTGCCCTTCCAAGTTCTTTCATAAGATTCTCGGTATAGGAAGTATAATACTGTAAAGGATGTTAGAAATGATAAAATAAATAAAATCTTCATTAGATTAGATAGGTGCGTGAAACGTGTGAACTTATATTTTAATGTCCGCATTAATCTCCCATGCTAATTCTTTTCTGACGATTTTCAATTAATCTATTGATGATAGTCCAAGTAGTTATACTTATTGACTTCGGCAAAGTTGATGTTTGGTGAACTGAAAAATAAAAAATCGCTTAGGTGGAAAACCGATGTTGAGGGAAGATTCAACTATAACTTCAATTTTCTGCAGACAGAAGAATTGTTAGGCGCTGCCCCCTACTGAGAATTAGCGGTTCATAGAAAATTAATTCTCCATCCTTCAGCCATTTAAATTTGGCTTCTCTCTCGGCGGAGATAACCGCTTTTATCCCCCTACCCTTCAGGAATGGTAGGCTGAGGTTTTTTATTCCGAGTTTTCCATAATGCACCATTATTATTATCCTGTCGGTTTTTGCTTCAAATGCTCCCCAACCGGTTCCGATGGACCAGAAACACTTGAAGACTCCATTCGCCATGATTGGCGGATTAAACTCCACCCTGCCTTTTGTCATGTCGAATTTGAAGCCACTGAGCGCCAGCAATAGTGCGTAGGATGCCATAGACCGCGAATAGTTGCTCCCGCACTCGATCTCGTTCCATGGGTTTCTCTTCTCCCCATCGTATCGGTCTCTAACGGCCTTAGATATCTCCAACCCCTCATTTATAAGCCCCTCCTGAATCATATGAGATGCAACAGCATACTCTGTTCCACACCATGTTTCCTCAGCATATGGGACGGGTATGACCGGCTTGGTTTTTCCCTCTGGCCAGCTGCAAACTATTGTTCCTGCCTCATCGTTTAGGCTGAATATTCTGCATGGGTTAAAGAAGCTTCGCATACTTCTCTTAAAATTATACTTGTAGATTGATTTCAGCGCGCTCTTAACCTTCTCCCCATCAAATATTGCGCCTAGACCGCATATGTTGGCGTGCCACTGGGCTAGCACCTGATCAATCCCGCAGCCCTCACCTATCTGATACTTTATTTCCCCATGTTCCTCATCCCAGTAGACGTTTATAACGGATGGGTCTGTTGAAGCATACTTCTCAAGTATTGACTTATCCTTTAGGTTGATGAGCTGATGGAAGTATTCACCGTTAAACAGGTTCTCCTCAACCCAGCGCTTACCCCTATTAAACAGCGCCTTATATTCTTCAGCCCTTTCCTTTTCACCTAAATACTCAGCCATCTCTGCTCCAGCCTTTAGCGCCGCGAGGTACAGGCCTGTCAGCCAAGAATTAGGGCCGAAAAGCTCTATATCAAGCGTGTTATGCTGACGGCCCTCTATGACGCCATCCTTATCGAAATCCCATTTATCCTCATTTGTTTCAGACCATGCATATTCAATGGAACGCCTTATTGACAGCCAATTTGCCTTAAGCCACTCACTATCCCCCGTGAACTTCCAGTAGGCATAGGCCCTAATCACGCTGCCAAACTGCCCATCTACGGCGGCATGGGGAAAAGCCCATTGACCCCGGCCTAGCGGCAGCTGCAACCGGAAGCTTATACGCCCATCCTCCCGCTGATCATGCTTGTAGTGTAAATCCCACATTGACCGGTCTAGTTTTGGGAACAGGAATAGGGGTGCATACGCGTAGCTCCAAACGTGCATGCAGATTCCTTCGCAGCATCCGGAGTTCGGATGGCACCCCTCAAAACCATAGAGTGAACCATCTTCTAGGCGTAGGAGCGTGGGCGACTTAAGGATCGACAGGTTTGCTGAGACGGCGTCTATAACGAAGCGTGGAAGCGTTGAATTGAATAAACTGTCTCTAAAGGCGCATGTCTCCTCATAAAGCCTATCCCAGTTTTTTAGGCAGTAGAGGGCTGTTTCAACGGAATCCTTAAAGATCTTAGTATAGTAGTTCCTCCATATAGTTGGCTTTTCAGCTCTTTCCGGGTTCCAGTAATTATAGCAGTTTGGGAAATTCCACGCTATTATAAATCTAGCCCTACCGGATTCATTAGGCTTAACGTTCAAGTGCGCTGCGAGTACAGCATGATCCCTTATCCCTTCTTGGGGCTGAGGATATCTGCGGTTCCTAAACTTCCCAGGGGATGTGAAATCCTTCCAGTAGACGTATAGCCCATCAAACCAAGGTCCCCTAAACCCATACTCTTGGTAGCTAACTTCTGAGGCGTCTGTTGCTATTGTCAGGTCTCCAAACTCCGGATCATCCTTCTGAACCTTCGATGAAGACATCTTTATGAAATGAACCCCTTCACTTTCTCTATAAACGTTGATCGTTGTTCCGGCTTGAAGGGGATTTTGAACGGTGAGGCATACGGTATATGTAATTTCACGCTCACTCGTATTCCTGATTTCTATTTCGAAGAAGGCTGCCGGTATGCTTGAATCTAAATCGTTAAGCGGAATGAGCGGGTTGAAGGCTCTCATCCTAACTTTTCCCGGAAACTCCTCATCTGAAAACCTTATTTCCGCAGTGGGATATGTGCCCTCAAACTCGAAATTTCTAAAGTGCGGTAAACCGGCCATATACCCTATCGGCGGCCCGAAGCCGAATGATTGAAACATGGGCTTATTGAAATCGCCCATATATGTAGGCGGCAGATCACCGTTTAAAATGCGGGCATCTAAGATCCTTCCGTCAGATTCAGCCTTAACGGCAAAGTGCGAGATGCCATTTATGCCTCCTTTATTAGGCCTATTAAAGATCTCCCAGTCTATTAATCTACCATTCCCGGCTAATCCAATGCAGCCAGTTCCAATTCCACCAATTGGGAATGAGATTTCCCTAGTTTTATTTGCCCTATAAACGAAATGGGGAAAGGTGGACTCAGGCTCCTCAAATCTCTTTAAGTCCATAAATTTTTCACCTAGATGTTAGTTATATCATCATTCCTTTAAGATTTAAATTTAAACAGTTCAGGCAATGATAGATGCATGCTTGTTGGCCTATCTTGGCGCTATAAAAACAGAGCATTCGCCTCACGTTGTAAAGAAAGTGTACACGTTCGGAGCGCCGTCTTCATCAATATCACCCAAGTGATTGATAAGAAAATTGAAGCCGTTAAATGCCATAGGTCTATGATAGAATCCTTTGCGGAAGGAAACGTTGAGACGTGAGTCAGCGGAATATTAGGTGAAAACAGATACTGGGGAAAAGAGGCAGAGGTCATGTATGCAGAGGTATTTGCGGAAGTTAACATTCACGCTTTAGGCAGAAGAGCATTAGATTACCTGCCACTATAACCATATTTACTCCTTTTTTCTTTCGTCTACATCTAATCTCAGGGAGATATAATTTAAATGGTGAACCAGTAGGCAATAATTTTTTTAAGCAAACCATTTTGTCTAACAGTTAATATAAAAGTATTTTCATGTTTTATGGAGCACGTGTTTAACAGCCTTTTCCGTTTCTACATGCACTAAACGTTGTTGTTTGCCGCAGATTGGGCATGCCCAAACCTGTCCCATGTCAATTTCCTTTTTAGCTATTTTTGGCTGTTGTGCTTCCTTTTCTTCCATTGCTCTAAGATTCTCTTCAGGTGTTACAGTCGATATGGTCCAAGCCCTTTCAAACAGGAAGAGTGTTATCATAGCTTTTTCATCCCCACGTCTACACAAGGTGACTAAGTATTTTCCAGGCGCCGTCTTTCCAGTAGCCTACTCATAGGTTTTAACTGCGAAGTTGTCCCTAATGAAGGCTGGAACTTCCTCTAGGCTTGAGACAACTTTTCTGTTTATCTTGTCATTTTCATCAGCCTACGTAAGAGAAAGAATATCGTAAACCATGCCTTCAACTACGCTTTCCTGAAAAACCATGCTGCTTCCCTCAAGCTGGGCGAAACGGGGACCCGAAGGGCACTTCATAGCCTTAACCAAAACCTTTCCAAGCTCACTATCTCTGCAAACTTAAACAACCAATCCCCAGTAATAAGATCCTTAACACAATAAAAATTCACCTCACCTCTTCTCAACTGCCGCAGACTCAAGTCAAACCAAGCGTCTTCAGATCGCGTTTCCACCCGTGCAATCCTAATCAGCATAGATCAGCCTCCATTCATATTTAATGTGTTAGCTTTGTAAAACCTCCCCCTATTGGAAGAGGCTTCAGCGTTCGCCTGGAGCTTTATGCTTCCAGTCACATCTGCTGGTTAACCTTAAGCCTTTCTTTGCCCTTAAGCTTTTTCACTTTCCCATTCTCTTCTTCTCTTGAAGCTTTCTTCTAATATGGCTGCATAGTCCCCTTCTTTTGATTCCTCAATCAAAAGAATTTCTTCTCGCCAGAACTGTCTCTTCACAGGCTTTTCTACGGTGCTTAAGGTCAGCCGTTTAATGATTCGCTTGAAGCTGGTCACAATCCTCAATTCGATGGATTCGGTTTTTAAGCGTCTCCTCCTAAACTTCTTCCTCTTCGGCTTGTTTACGCTTTCCTACTAGAGCTCTTGATGGTCAGACGTTGGAATACCCACGTTAACAATGAACTCATCTCTAAATTCCATATCTTAAATGTATTGTTATGCATGCTATTGTTATTAGGGCTTTGTATATTGCTGCCAGCCTCTCATACCTTACGATTATTCTTCTGAAGCTTTTGAGCCACCCGCAGAATCTCTAGA
>CALKGV010000067.1 GCA_938091805.1 uncultured archaeon
TATATGGTGTTTATTTGGTTTTTGAGGGTTTGAGTTTCAGGGCTGCTTCCAGGGCTTTAGAGTTTTTCACCCGTAGGAGCCATGTTTCGATAGGCGTTGGTTCAGAAGCTTCCGCCTCTGGAACGCCTCTTCCTGGCTAGGAGGGCCCGCTGCTTCCTTGTGGATGAGGCTATAGTGAAGGTTAGAGGTATGGAAGGCTGGGTTTGGGTTGCATACGAGCCCTATCAGCGCAGATTTCTAGGCCTATGGTTCAGCTGGATTAGGAGCAGCATGACGGCTGAAGCCTTCATAAGACAGCTTATCAAGCGTTATGGTCGGCACCCAGTATACACAGACGGGGCAACATGGTACCCTGAAGCATGCAAGGTTCTAAACCTAGAGCATAGGCTCCTAAACGACGAGTATAAAAGCCTAATCGAGAGGGCCATCCAAGCTGTTAAGGACAGAACTGAAGCCTTCGACGACAACTATCCATGCAGAAGGCGCGGATGCAACCTAAACCATGTCAAGAACCGGCTCAGGCTCTTCAACCTACACAAACAACCAGAATACCAGAAACTCATAACCCAACTCAAGGAGACAATAATCTTAAAGTAACAGAGCTCCCCAGAGGGACGTGGCAACTTAAGGTTTTTAGCCTTGCATTTCTGATAACCTATCTTATGTTTGGTGTTAGGGATGTTGTTGAGCGCTTTCACCTATTTGAGAGGGTAGGTTTCCCTTTTTGGGCGTCTTCAACAATATAGCAATAAACCCAAAACATAACGTAGACATGAGATGGAGGAGAAGCATAGAATGCTGGAACCTACTCTGCGACATGTTCACATACTACTACAACAACCTAAGGAGGTGAACCTTAAGTTGCCACGTCCCCCAGAGTATCGTAAATCTTATATATTCAATTCTTTTTAATTTTGAATGTAAGAGGATTACTTTAAATACGAGGCGAGTTGTATGAAGAATTTTGCAAAAATGGAAAAGGCAGCAATTCTTTTGATTCTGTTTAGTTCGCTGTTGCTCGCTTCTTCAAATGTGAGCGTGAAGGCTCAAGAGAAGAGAGTCTTTTATGGTATAGCTCACTATGAGTGGCGGGCGCCCCCATTAGGACACTTTAACTACTTTGTTGCTGGATCTATATGGCCGGTGTCTCATTTTGTATTTGAACCACTAGCGCATTATCTGGTGGATAACGATACTTTCATTCCATGGTTAGCTGAAAGGTGGAACTATGATCTCACAGCGGGCAAATTGACTATCTATTTACGTAAAAATATAAAATGGCAGGATGGGAAACCATTTACTAGTGAAGATGTCTTAGCATTTCGATACCTTAATTATCCCTTCCCAAGATACGTAAAAAGTGTGAGTGCACCAGACGAATATACTGTGGTATATGATCTTAACGTGAATTACGTCGACCCAATGACGTTAATCTCTCTTTTAGCTCATTATGTGCACCCAGCTCATGTGTATAAGGATTTCTATGAGAGAATAAAGGTGGAGGCTCTTGCCCCCGAACCAAATATGACAAGGATTCAAGCGATTCAGCAGGAGCTTCAAGGTTATCGTCCAGAATGGCCTATTGGGACAGGACCTTGGAAACTTAAGGACATCACTGATGAGGGAATCCTTCTTGAAAAATGGAATGGATGGTGGAGAGGGGCAGATACGATACCTTGGGATGAGTTATATCTCTATAGAGGTGGACCGGAAAGGAGAGAAATGCTGCAGGTTAAATTCCTTGCGGGAGAAATTTATCATATATGGACAACTGATGATTTTACTCCAGAATTCTATACGCTAGTCAAAGAGCATCCAGAAAAATATACGTTAGTATTTAGACCTTCCGGGCACATGGGGTTATACATAAACTGTAAATGGTACCCATTTAATATAAAAGAAGTCAGACAAGCCCTTTATTATGCCTTCGATGAAAAAACGTTTGGCGCTGTATCGATCTATGCTCAATCAGTAGGTCTGCCACTGCCATCCGAACTAAAGGGTTGGTCGTTCATTCCAGAAACTATCGTAAAATATTATGGCCTTGAAGATTTCATGAAAAAATTAAACAAATACGAATATAATCCATCTAAGGCTGAAGAGATCCTTAGAGATCTCGGTTTTACAAAGGGTTCCGATGGTATATGGGTTACACCCAACGGTACTAGGCTGGATTTCGACTATCCCTATTTCTCTGCTCTTCCATTAGAAGATTTAGATTTCGTTGTTACAGAATGGTTTGGCAGCATAGGCATAAAGCTTACTCCAGTACCTTACTCCTACATGGATTTCTTCTACCTACTGAATAGAGATGGTGGATACCCACTATATCACTGTTTCTGGACATATTATGGGCATCACTTGTGGCAACTACTACAAGTTGAGTTTGGACCTGGCTATGCATGGGGATATTTTGGAGGTTTCAGACCAGGCACAAATTATCCTCAGATAGTTGAGGTACCGGAATGGGTGGAGCCTGGTCTTGGAACGGTTAACATAACGACTGTAGCCTTAGAGTACTTTAGGGAAGCCTATATGGAAGGCGACTTCGCAGCGCAAAAGAAATGGCTTAAAGTAATTGCATGGTATGCTAACGAATATGTGCCTTTTATACCAATGTGCATTAACCTACGTCCATTAGTATTCAACAACGACCGCGTGGATCTTCTTGCATCCGGCGAGCCCAATCGCGATCCTATATGGCTCTCAATGCCTATAGGTGATTGCTTCTTCTTTGCACTTCCGTTACATTTAGGTCTTATAAGACCGAAGGGAGCGCCTGTTACACCACCTACATATACTTACGTAACTGCATATGCTAAAGTTAGTATACCCGCGTTCACCGGGGTTGATGGCAAAGCCTATGGGCCATATAGTGAAGGCGATGCTATGCTTATTCCACTAGAGGACGCTGAGAGATTATTATCTCAAGGCTTAGCTTCATTAACACCGCCAGTTGCCCCCGGAATATTAGAGGCCTTAAACAAACTGTTGAGCGAGACATCGGCTCTAAGAGGGGAAATGACCACGCTTGGAGGAGGGGTATCTGGTATATCGGCAGAAATTTCGGCTCTAAGAGATGAGATATCTAAGCTTAGAGGAGAATTATCCGCCATATCGACAGTGAGCTACGCAGTAATAATAGTTGTCATAATAACCTTAATAGCAACAGTAGCTCTAGCATTAAGAAAACCTAAAGCCTAAACCCTAATATCCCCTATTTTTTATGTTTTATATTTATTCTTTCCTATAACTGTTATCTCACGATGTTTCTATTCATTTCACTCTTCTTATTTGTTTTATTGCGAGAATAATATTATTCGATTACTAAAAAGGTTGCAGGGGAGATTCGGAGTGGCTGAAGGGGAAGATCGGGAATTAACCGATGATCTCATACCTCTTATTAATGCATTTTTACGCAAAGACCCTTTACTCAATGCCTATGCAATCTGGGACCTTTATTATATGCGCCATAGATCAAAGTTTTTCATAGTTCAAGCCGATCAGCAGATTCAAAGGGGTTCTGCTGGATTTTCATGGGCACGCTGGCTTTCACTCGATATGGCTCCGGGAACAAGTGGAGCTATAAAAAGCCTTCTCAGCGTTCTAGGGTATGACAAAATGGTTTTCCCATTCACATTACCTGAATATGAAGAGATTATCAAGCAGAAATTTCTAATAAGCGCCGAATATATGGTGGATTTCATGATGCTTGAGAGGGGAGGCGACACCTCCAAATTCAACATTCAGCCCTTTTACTCAATGAAGACGATGCCTTCGCCCTTGCCAGTTTAAGAAAGAAACCATATGAAAAGCCTTCACCAGAAGATGTGGAGCGGGCGCTAGAAATTATTAAAGAGCAGCCCGTATACGGCATATTCGTCAACTCCACGCTTGTCTCCGCAGCTACATTCCATGTGAGGCTTCCGGAGATCTGGATTATTGGAGGGCTTTATACGAAACCGGAATACAGAAATCGGGGATATGCCACTTCCATAACCTCAATCATGGTTAAAGATGCATTAAAGCAGACAGCACTTGTAGGACTCTACGTTCGGGAAGATAGCTCTCCAGCTAAACATCTATATCAGAAAATAGGCTTCAAACCTCACAGGAAAATTAAGTGGCTGGACTATAATACAGGATTGGTGCCATAAAAATAAAGCATGAATGGAAAATGCATATCCAATCGTGAGGGATGGTATAAGTAGGTTTTAGACCAACACTTTAAATATTCTATTTTCCCTTATTTTTTGTGTCAAAGATGAGAAAAACAATATTTTTCTTCCTCATCACGCTTTTAACTTTCCCAACCATGCAAAATGTATTTTGTGCTGATGAGATTAGGATAAGTAAAGCAGTGAATTACCTTTTAAATCAGGCAACTCTTCCTCCTCTGTTTCTAAAACAGCTTATGGATTACGTGTAGTTCCTTGAAGAATATTCTGCGTTTCTCTCTCCTCCATAATGCTATTATCGCTGTCACGAGAGCTACTAGCGTTAATAAAATCATTATTATGAAGTCAGCGTTTTGCCACTCACCATCATGATCGTCAACCGTAGTCGGTGGCGACGGTCTTTGCCCTCAAATTAGGAATAAACTTAATCAATTTTATTTAATTTAAAATGTTGAGGGCAAAGATTGAGCTTGGCAAGAGCTTAATATAAAACCGTAAAGTAGCTACCATTAAAGTTTTCTGTCAAGTAGAGGTGAACGTTGGTTTGCGTAATTTGTCTGGAACACGTAAGTGGCTTATTAAGATAAAGATTTCTTGACCATTAGGTCAAGAATGATAGAAATATATTTCCAGAGTGGGTATCAGAATCTGATAGATATGGCTGAAAAAGCATCTTTAGATTCAGACGAGGTTTTTGAAGCCATCTCCCATCCTTTAAGGATAAGGATATTGAAGAAACTCGCCAAAAACCGATTGGGTTTTAGCGAGCTTAAGCGGGCAGTTAATGTTGAAAGCAGTGGCGCTTTAGATTTTCATCTTAAAAAGATGCAAAGCCTTATTGAAACAGACTCGGATGGCAGATACGTTTTAAACGCTAAAGGTTCTGCTGCACTTGAAGCCATACGAGTTATTGAGCAGCACGGATGGCAAAGACGTTCTTTCTTACTTAACCTTCTTGTTTATATCCTCCTCAACATTTGGGCACTTGCCGCCTTCTATTTCAGCGCATATTCCCTCATCGTGTTTGCCACATCAACGCTTTGGATAGCCTTTTACTCCTATTGGATCTTCATTCGCAGGCGGGTTTCCTTAAGGCAAAAATGACGAGCCAAAAGATAACTTCAGTGTTTCGGAATATCCTTAACGAAACTCTTAAATCAATTTGTTACAGCAGTAATGATGAAAGTGATGTTCCTTGGGTTTCATCAGGGTTAAATTTGGTGTTTTCAATCCGCTCTCTCCCACAAAGATTATTGAGGTAGAGGGCATAGTTGATACGGGAGCTATATATAGCGTTATACCCAGAAGGAGGCTTGAAGAGTTGGATATTAAGCCGATTGAGAGGAGAAGGTTTAGGGCATTCGGCGGATGCGTTGAGAGGGATATAAGCGAGGTTGGAATGGAGATTCTGGGAAGAAGAAGAACGGTAACTGTGATTATGGGAGAAGATGAAGACCAGATCATATTGGGTGTAACAGCCCTAGAATCCTTCGGTTTAGAAGCTGATCCGGTGAAGGGAACACTAAAGGAGGCGGAACTTCTACTCCTCGCCATCTCAGCTATTTACTAAGCCTTCGAAGTCACATATATCGTTGGGAAAACTCGCTGAAATCATTATTTTTGTCGTGTTCTTTCTGTTCCCATTATATTTCCTCACACGATTTTAGGCTGGTTTTTCCGCTCCTTTCATAGGTAGAGTTTGCCAGAGCCATTAGGACTCTTGCTGTCTGGATGTTTAGGATGATTCGGAGACTTTTTAACAATTACACTGACAGCATTAAAGTTGTTTAACGGTGTTCCTTAATGTCCCGATCTTTTCGATGGTTATCTCCACCAAATCTCCATCCTTTAAAGAGAACTCATCAGGTGGAACAATTCCAGTTCCAGTTAGGCATACAGAGCCTGGAGGCACGGGGTTATACCTGCAAAGATATGATCTGAGTTCTTCGATGCTTCGCTTCATCCCAGCCGTGTTTGTTGAACCCTCAAAGATCATCTTTCCAGACCTAAATACTCTGCACTCTACCTGCAGTTTCGGCTCCCTTCCAACCTCATCAACCGTAAGAATGGAGGGACCCAAAGCGCAACACTTCTCAAATATTTTTGCTTGCGGAAGATAAAGCGGGTTCTCGCCTTCTATATCTCTTGAAGAAACATCATTACCGGCTGTAAAGCCTATAATTTCTTGATTGAAGCCTAAGATGAAAGCTAGCTCTGCCTCTGGAACGTTCCACATGGAGTCTCCTCTTATGCAGATCTCTTCTCCTGGTCCTGCACAGCGGTGGGCTGTTGCTTTAAAGAAGATCTCCGGTCTGACGGCGTCATAGACCAGATCATAGACGCCCTTTACGCCAGTGTCTCTCTCCCTTGCCTCCCGACTTCTTCTATACGTAACTCCGCAGCCCCAAACTTCCGGGGGGACAAGGGGGATCATAAGCCGGAAACCATCTTCGCAGCATTCAATCTTTCCATATGGATATGAGGGCAAATTGTTGAAATTCTCTTTAAGAAGATCCTCTAAGAAACTTTCGATAGACTTTCCCGTTCTTTCTGCTTCGGAAGCCAAATCTAAGAAGGATTGAAAGGGCCTTCTGTAAGATTCCGTCACATCGATAACCCTATCATTTACCCAAACACCAAGACGAACGCCATTAGGAGAAATAAAGCGAATGATCCTCAAGACTTTCAACCTCCACGAACTATAAATAAAATGTAACATCATAGGTTTAAAAAGATACTTGAAAAAGATACTTGTGAACCATAACTACTCTGCGTCAGCTCCTAGCTTGTCCATGTTGTTCAAACTTAAATGATTTCTTCTCAGCTCATTTAGCTGCTTTCTTTAAGAAGGATACGTTTCAAGATTTATTAGGAGCACATTATTTGGAATTAATCTTGAGACGCCTATGAAATATCCTAATGTAAGCTGCGATTTTAAGGCATCCTTAACTTCGTTAATGACATCATCCACCATGCCGCATGTTAGTGCGCTTATATATGTCAAGATTCACGAGCATTATGGTTCGATCCTTTTTATCCCCTTTATAATGTCAAAGTCTTTATCGTAACTTGCAATGTTTGTTACTTTGTTTTCTATGGCTGTTGCAGCGTGAATAGCGTCTCTTGGCTTAACTCCATATTTTTCCAAGATCTCCTGCGCCCTTAAAATTATGTTCTTTTTAACCGCTAAAAACTTTAAATTTGGAAATGTCAGAAAACGCTTACCCTGCTCTATGGAGGGCTCTAAACCGAAAGCTCTTCTCACAACCCAAACAACCTCATCCCATGTAATGATGGAGGTGCAAGCTTCAACATCTCCAAGAGCAATTCTTAAAAGAAGATCCCTTGACCTTTTCGCTTCTTCAACCGCTCCAACCTCGTAAATAATGGGGTATAAAAAGACGTTTGAATCAATGTAAAGCAAATCTTTCCTCAACCTCTTGCTCAATTAATTTTTCAAGGTCTATTTTACTAGTTAATTTCTGCTTAACTACTGAACAAAAACCATCAACAAACTCTTCGGGGCACACCCCAGGTGTTATAACCAATTCTTTCGCCCTAACCTCCATAACTACTTCGTCGCCTGGTTTAATACCAACGTACTCCCTCACAATCTCGGGAATTACAATTTGTCCTTTCCCACCGACTTTTCTTCGAATCTTCATTCTAACCACAAAGTATGATTTTGTATTACTTATATTTAAAACTTCTTCATACTTCAAAGTTGGAATAAACATGAAGCACATTGTCCTTAACTGGAGAAAGCTATAAACGCAAATAGTACGGAATGACGGGGGATTTGAACCTAAGGCGGCTGAGAAATCTACTGCAAAACCGCCTCTTTCTTTTTCCACTTTCTTTACGGCTAAGTCTTATTGGATAAAGAATTTATAATAGTATACCTAAGTATAATATGGTGTATTAATGTCTATACCTGTAACTGTCAAGCTTAAAAGGGAAATCGTTGAATTGGCTGAAAGAATGGTTAAGTATGGCATTGCTAAGAGTAGATCGCATGCTATAAATCTTATGATTGAGCATGGCATTGAGAAAGTGATTAAAGATCTAGAATTCTGGGAGAGACTGCGCGAGGGCGTTGAGGAATTAAAGAAGTCCGATTATAGGATTAGCCATGGAGGTTTAAGTGCGCTGTTAAGCGAGGAGAGGACTCAACGTTGATATACGTTGACACCAGCCTCATAATATCCTATGTAGACTTGAAGGATCCAAACCACGTTAAGGCAGAGAGGATAGTGAGCAGCATCAACCCGGAGAGGAAAGTAGTAAGCATGCTCGTTCTTGTAGAATTGGCATCAGTTTACTCTCAAGCGGGGTTAGAAAAGCCCTTAGAGTTAGCGTTATACTCGCTAGAGCTTATAGGCGCCGAGATTCTCGAAATAGATCATAATGAGGTCTTGAGAAAAGCATTTAGAATAACCTCAACACTTAAAATGAGAACATTGGATTTATTACACCTTACAGCATGCTCATTAATTAAAGCCAATAGATTCGCCACGTTAGATCAAGAAATAGTTAGTAAAGCGAACATAATACTGGAAGCTTTAGAGATCGAAATAGTAGCCTAGCCCGGTATTATCAGAGGCATAAAATATGTTAAATGCCTACTTCCAGCGTTATTAATTGCAGCATCTTCCTCTCTAGGTAGGCTTTGTTACCACTATATTTTGAAATTAAACTCTTTAGTGACGAACTTTATTTCATCAAGGGGTAAAATAGGATGGCAGCAGGGGAGAGAGCTGCATTTGATTTTAAGAATCTTTTAATAGACGTAAGTATTCAACTCTCTTTTTCCTCCGGATTTGAGGTATAAGATTGCGGCGGCTTTGATAATTTTCCAATCTCTCTATGAGCGTAGACATATCTTCTAGTGTACAATCCCAAAAGTTGATGAAGATCTGTTTATTGAACCTATTGGAATGAGGTTAAGTTTTGGGTTCTAATTCACATTTCGGCTTCCCTACTTTTAGCTGAATTTTCTTATAACCTCAATTACGAATTCGTTCAGGTCTTCAGGCCATTCTGTTATCCTAAAGGCTCCAAAATATTTATCAACTATAATTCAAGGCTCGACCATGATAGCTTTCCCATCTGCTTTTATTTTAACGTAGCTTCCCTCTTTCACCCCTGCCTTCTCTCTTATATTTTTAGGAATAATAATTCTGCCTTTTCCATCTACTTTTACAGTTTCCATCATTATCCCACTAAAAATTTAATTCCCACAATCGCAAAAGAAACCAAATGAGCATGTTATATTATTGTCGTGAGGAGGTCAATGACCTAAAACATAATAAATCTTGAGAATTAGGAATCTTGCAGATACACTCCCATACGCTGCGCCGCTGGAAGGTAACGATGGAGTATGCCAAGACTAAGGATATGCTTCATGTGATAAGGCTCCTTGGGTATAAGAGGATCGAGAACACGTTAATCTGTACCTAGCTCGTAGACTTCAAATCTGACGAGTAAATCTTAAAAGTCGCCAGAAACGCTGAGGAGGCATGCGGGCTGGTTGAGGTTGGCTTCGAGTATGTCTGCACAACGCCAGAGAACTTAATGATATTCCGGAAGCGCAAGTAGCAGAGTGGACGGGGAGGGATTTGAACCCACCGTAACGTGGCGATTTCTCCCGGAACCCCCTTTTTTCTGTTTTCGGTTTAGTAGGTGTTTCTCGTGCTTTTTAAGTTTGATTCTGAAGTTTTAGAGGGCGGCTTCTCGCACATTTCTAAGCGACCACAAAGTAGATCCGCTATACATAGAGTTTTGGATGGGACATGCAATTCCAGAACAACTGAAAAGGGGGTGATGAAAGCGAGTCTCGAAAGGCAATATCATTCTATTCGAGATGCTCTGTTATTTCTTTTAGGGCTTTCAGAAATATTTTTGGTTTTTCGGTGTGAATCATCTTTATGCCTTTTCTTGGTTTGACCTTTTCTAGTATGGTTTTAAGCTGATATTGGTAATAGTGACTTGAGGCTCTTATTCTATATGATTCTACTCCCATAATTGAGAACCAGTTGAAACAATACAATAGAATAAATTTTTTAATAAAATTGTAGGCTAATATAATCCTGAAATACTGTGAGAAAGAGGTAAATAACAATGTTATACTCCTATTTTTGGAGGCAGGTAAACTGAAAAAGAAAGATGCTTTGTGCGTTAAAACCGCTTAAATTTATATATAACTTTGTTATAATGATCTAAGGGGATCATGATGAGTGGCAAAGAGGAAAGGCAATTAGAAGAGAGTAGAGCATGCGATCATGACTGGAAGCCGCTAGGAACAACTAAAGGTGATACGCACCTAAAACTTATATGCACTAAATGTGGTGAAGCAAGATTAATTGAACTATTCCCTTAAACAATAGTGAACTTAAAATGAGTAATGCGATGCGTGAGATGGCTAAATGTAAAAGAGGGGCTTCAAATTGAAGACTGTTTTATTTGTTTGCGTCGAGAATAGTTTTAGGAGCCAAATTGCTGAAGCATACTTCAATAAGTTTGCTCCTGAGGACTGGAGGGCTACCAGCGCCGGCTTAACGCCGGCTGAAAGGGTTCACCCTAATGCTGTGAAACTCATGCTTGAGGAGGGAATAGACATAAGCCATAAGAAGCCGCAGCTACTAACCAGAGAACTTCAGGAAGAGGCGGATATAGCGGTAATAGTCTGCAGCGGAGCACTATGCCCAATAGTCTACACGGAACACATTGAGGAGTGGAACATGCCAGATCCAGCAAAAATGCCATTTGAAGAGGCGAGAAAAATAAGGGATGCAATAAAAGAAAGGGTGCTAGGTCTCATAGAAAGAATAAGATCAAAACGGATTTGACAATTCCGAGGCATACTCATATCATAACTTCGTTATACATATATTCCACGGCTCTACTAAATTATTGGGTGCTATAAATGACGGAGGGGAAAGAATATATTGGAACTAGAACAAGAATGATCGCTGAGGGCGCTGTCACGGTAGCTCTATCAGTTATCCTTAAAGATATTCTTCCGCCCATAATTAGTTTGCCGCAGGGCGGCTCTGTAAGCGCGGCCGGTATGGTTCCGTTATTTTGGTTTTCCCTTAGGCATGGTTTGCGCGCGGGGCTTGAGATTGGTTTGGTGTATGGGCTTGTTCACATGGCTTTAGGTGGATACCTAGTTAATCCAGTTCAAGCAATACTTGACTATCCTCTTGCCTACGCTGCGCTTGGGCTGTCAGGGTTATTCAGAAAGTATCCGGTAGTAGGCGTCGGCGCTGGGGTTCTTGGCAGGTTCATTTGCCACTTTATATCTGGCATATTATTCTTCGCAATATATGCTCCGGAAGGAATGAACCCGGCATTATATTCGGCAATTTATAATGGAAGCTATTTAGCCATAGAATTCATCATAAGCTCACTAATAATCTACATATTGATGAGGAAATTCCCTATTAAATGACCTAATCTATCCTTGTTTCCTTCACTCCGCATCTCCGCAATAGTTTATTTATTATGAACTCATCTCTAAACTATTTAGGTTTTGACTAGTCAATGTTTTGGATGTGCTTTAGCTATGTGTTCATGTAGATTTTTAGATTTAACTTTAGCTCCGCATAGGCTGCATGCGGCCCATCCGCTTCTCCCAGCCGGATTCATCAGCTCATTTAGAAGCTCATTTACCGTTAAACCCTGTTATGGGCTAGCTCCTTAACCCTCTCAGCTGTAGCCTCCCCAACAGTTAAGATAGCCCAGCCTTTCTCAGGCATAAGCAAGCTTTACAACAACCTCCCTATAAATTCGACTAGTCAAATATTAAAGAGTTTGGAGATGAGTTCAATGATAAAAGTGTTCTAGTATTTCTTGCTTGCATATTTAGCTGGGTTCCTATCGAAAGTGTCTTTGCATGACTTGCTGCAGAAATAGTAGGTTTTGTCCATGTATTCTGATCTGAACTTGGCATTTTCCTCGTCGACGTTCATTCCGCAAACCGGATCTTTAGCCATCCTAGATTCCACCTCCCTAAAGTTTTATTTTATCATAACTTTTGTAGTTTGAGGGTTGCCGAGTTAAGAGTGACAAAGAGCGAGCTGAAGGCCATTGCACCAGCGGCTATTAGCGGAGTTAGCAGTCCGGCTGCGGCTATTGGAATGGAGAACACATTATAGATGAGGGCCCAGAAGAGGTTCTGCTTAATCTTCCTCATGGTTGCCCTACTGAGCCTTATCGCCCTAACAACATCTCTCAAGTCGTCTTTGATAAGGATTATTCCGCCAGCTTCCTTGGCTATGTCTGTTCCGCTGCCTATAGCTATGCCAATATTTGCCTGGGCAAGGGCCGGCGCGTCATTTACCCCATCACCAACCATGGCAACCGCCTCACCCTCACTCTGCAGCTTCTTAATAACATTAACTTTCTCCCATGGTAGAACATTAGCGATAACGCTGTCAATACCCAACCGCTTAGCTACCGCTTTTGCGGCCCGCTCATTATCCCCGGTTAACATGATAGTCTTAAGTCTCATCTCCTTAAGTTGTTTTATTGCTTCAGCGGCCTCCTCCTTAGGCGTGTCCATCGCCGATATTATTCCGATTATCTTTCCATCAACCGCAAGAAGCATCACGGTCTTACCCTGCTCCTCAAGCTCAACTAATTTATCCTCCACATGTGTAATGTTGACTCCATGATTTTCCATCAACCTTCGGTTTCCAATGAGTATTTGATGATCCTTACGATGGGCTTTAACCCCCTCTCCAGGAATCGCCTCGAGGGAGTCCGCATCTGGAATATTTAATCCCATAGTGTTTGCCGCCTTAACAACGGCTTCTGCAAGAGGATGCTCCGAACCCTTCTCCGCGATTGCTGCTAACTCCAAAACCTTCTCTTTGCTGTGGTCTCCGACCGGTATGATATCCGTTACCTTTGGCTCCCCCCTCGTCAAGGTTCCAGTTTTATCGAAAATCACGGTTACTAGGTTTCTTGCCTTATCAATGTATTCTCCACCCCTCAACAGTATTCCGTATTCAGCGCCTTTACCTACACCGGCGAGGATTGCTGTTGGTGTTGCTATACCTAAGGCGCATGGGCAAGCTATCAGGAGCACAGCCAATAGGACTAGGAAGGCGTACGTGAAACCCACTGTGAAAAGCCAGTAGAAGAATGCTATGGCCGCAACCGTGAAAACTGCTGGAACAAAGTATCCTACAGCCCTATCAGCAAACCTCTGGATAGACGCATTAGATGCCTGCGCCTCCTCAACTAAGCGTATAATCTGCGCGAGGAAAGTTTCATCACCAACCCTCGTAGCCCTAATCTTCAACAAGCCAGTTTTATTTATTGTGCCGCCCACAACCTCGCTGCCAACACCCTTCTCGACAGGTATGCTCTCTCCGGTAATTATTTTCTCATCGACTAGGGAGTGGCCTACAATAACAACCCCATCTGTCGGAATCTTTTCGCCTGGCCTAACAACAATTACATCGCCTGCTTGAACATCATCAACTGGGGCTTCTATTTCCTGCCCATCCCTTAAAATCCTTGCAAATGTTGGCTGGAGCTCAAGCAGTTTTCGGATGGTTGCCGCGGATCTTCTCCGAACATTCTCCTCAATAAACTTTCCCAGCAAAATAAAGGCTAGGATTCCTATTGCAGTTTCCATGTAGCCGAATCCTTCTGAGCCCAGCCATGGAAGAAAGGTGCTTATTGCGCCATATCCCCATCCTGCCAGCACACCGGATGCAATGAGGACATCCATGTTTATGAAGCGGCTTCTAAGAGCCTTGTAGGCGCCATAATATATGCTCCATCCAGTAATCCAAACTATAGGCGTCGACATCATGAAGAATGCAAGGTCCCATGCAGATATGCCGGCAATCCTAAATGCCATCATAGCGGCGACAAGCCCAAACATGGCTAAAACCCTGAGTGCGGCGGCACTTACAACCCCTGCAAGGGCTAAGGCAACCCTACGCTTCATCGCTCCCAGCTCCAGCTCCGGTCGCTCATACACCTTTGCACATGTTTCGCTGCAAAAGTAATAGGTGCGATCACCAAACCTACGCTTAATAGCGCTATCAGCATCCACAATCATTCCGCAGACAGGATCCCTGGGCAATTCGGCAACCCCTAACTTTAATAGAATCTTGCTTAATAAGTATATCGATTTAAGATGTATCTTTAAAAGATATATTCTTCATGTTTTAAGTTTAAGTATATCTGAAGAAAATAAGTGGAGTGGCAAAACGTTTTTATCACGTCTCTTTACCATCAATTAATTAGATATTGTCAATGTATTAAACTTAAACTAAAATGCTCATATCTGGAATAAACATGTCTTCAAGCGATCTTGAACCTATAATCTCGGACTTCTCCCGCTTCTATATACTTGTCATTCTATATGAAGGACCGTGCCACGGATACAGCATCCTCAGCAAATTTAGGAGAAGAGTTGGAAGAGACATCAGTCCAAGCATAGTTTATCCATTTCTCAAGCACCTTGAAGAGAAAGGTTTAGTGAAACATTCAATTAGGGTTATTGGAAATAAAAGAAAGAAAATATTTGAATTAACTGATGATGGTAGGGAATTCTGTAAAAGGCTTTTTAAGCGATTCTCAGCTTTAGTCTCAGCAACAATAGAGCCAAACTTAACTGTATGCGCTAATTGCGGCTGCAAAATTTATGAAGGTGGATATAGAGAAGTCATAAATGGTAAGGGAATGGTCTTCTGCTGTATACACTGCGCCGAATCATATAAGCGGGAGACTGAGGGCGTATAACCCCAATGAAAGCGTTCTCCAAGCATATTAACATTAATACTTAATAATATTGGGCTAGTAAAAATTCTAGATAAATAGGAGGGTGAACTGGATGGTGGAGAAGAAGATGATTTATATAGGAAATGCTAAGAGGATACCGATCGGTGAGGCAAGGAAATTTCTTTATCCAGTTGGAGACAAGGAGGGAAATGAAAGACCAGGCCTACTGATACATTTGGAGGACGGGTTCGTAGCCTACGAGGGGTTATGCACGCATATGCAGGCTGAAGTTGAATGGAATCGCTATACTGGAAAAATTTGGTGCACATTGCATGATGGCATGTATGAGCCTAAAACTGGCAGGCCCTTTATTGGAATGCCCAGAGAGCCGCTGAAGAAGATAGATCTTAAAATCGAGGAGAATGGAGAAATCTACGCCATAATATAAAGCCTCTTGCCAATGAAGAAGGGAATACCGCGCGGTCCAGAGAATACTATGTTTCTCTTAGAAGACATGATCGGCGACCGTGAACGCGTCTCGGAACCGTTGAGATAAAACCTTATATCTTATATATTGATTCCTGAATTGTTGTTGATGGTGTTGTCACATGTCAATTAATAGGGAGAAGATTGAGATTTTAAAGAATGTCTTAAGGGAGCTGCATAGAGGCGCACCTATAGAGGAGTTAGAGCGCAAGTTTAAGGATGCTTTAAAGGAGATTTCACCAGTTGAGATACCCTTAGTTGAGCAGGAGCTTATCAGGGAGGGCGTGCCAATTTCAGAGATTCTTAGGCTCTGTGATTTACATGTTGAGCTCTTGAGGGATTTATTGCGCCCCGGTGAGCTTAGAGACGTGCCTAGAGGCCACCCGCTAGATCTTCTCTCAAGAGAGAATGAGCGAATATCTAGGCTTCTTGAAGCCCTAAACATTTATGCCGGAGCCTTAAGTGGAGCAAGTCCAGACGAGTCTAAAAATTATTTGAAAGCCATTAGCGATATTGTGGCTGAGCTCAGAAGGTTTAGGGCGCATTATAGGAAGATTCAGATGCTCATTTTCCCATATCTCGAGAGGAGAGGTATAACGGCTGTTCCAAGAGTCCTATGGGGTAGGGAGGATCAGGCGATGGTTAAACTTAGGGAGCTATCGGCGCTTGTTGAGAAGGGGTTATCTGATCCGGGCGGGTATGCTAAGAATGTAGCGGAGAAGGCTGTGGAAGTATCAAGAGAAATATCCGATCTAATCTTTAGGGAGGAGAGGATACTTTTCCCATCCGTTTGGGTGCTTCTCTCCGAGGGTGAGTGGGCGGCTATACATGAGGCTGCAAAGGACGTAGGCTACTTGGTGCCAATGGATGTTGAATGGACGCCTAAGTCTAAACCCGTACTACCCTATGAGGTTAGCGGTGTTGTTACGCCGGAGCAGGTTGAGAAGCTTCCACAAGAGTTTAAGTTTGCTGCGCTTGCGGCTTTAGCGCCAGACGCTTACGAGGTTAAGTATGAGGGCGACCTAGAGTTTGATACTGGCTTTCTAAGCAAGGATGAGGTGGAAGTCATATTCAAGCATCTACCAGTCGAAATGACATACGCTGATGCTAACGATAGGGTTACATTCTTCTCTGAGAGCGCATTTAGAAGGGGCTTCGCCAGAACCAAAACTATTATCGGTAGGAGATTTGAATATTGTCATCCACCCAGACTTGAGAATTTTGTTAAGGGCGTTGTTAATGAGCTTAAGTCTGGCAAGGCGGATTTTAGAGAGTATTGGACTAGGCTTGGAGATAGTATAATAAGGGTTATCGTGACCGCGGTTAGGGATAAGAATGGAGATTATCTTGGAACCCTAGAAATAGTGGAGGACCTAACTGAAGTGGTGAACAATCCAGAGGAAGTTAAGAGGAGGATAGTTATCTTATAGACGTGATGTCAGCGTTCGAGTTTGGCTACAGGTATGTAATTCCATCCGTTAAAAGAAGGCTTGTTGAAAAACTCGTAGAGATGGGATTAATACGTAGGAAAGCCGCTAGGGAAACGGGTTTATCGACCTCAGCGGGTTCAAGATATCTTTCAGGAGAGGGAAGCACACGTAAATATAGCAGCGCATAACGATATAGACAAGGCTATAAGTGAACTAGCCGCCTCCATAAGAGATGACCGCATAGACTTTAGCAGCGTACAAATCCAGATACATAGAATAGCCATCTATGCGTTAAATAGAAAATACGCGTGCGAAGATCATGCTAAAATAGACCTTGAAATAAACCCTAAACTATGCTCAATATGCCCAACACTCTTCAGCAGTCCGGCAAGACTGTGAAAGAGGATTTAATGTATCTCATTTATACTTAAGGCGTGCTCAGTAATTTCCAGCGAACACGAATGATATTTGAAGCAGAATTCCTCACATTTTTCAGCCCAACGCCTCTCTCTGTAGGCTAGTACGCACTCCTCACAAACATAGAAAGCCTCATGTCCTCTTTTTATCTCCTTCACCATTATTATCCGAGCCCTTCTCTCAATTAATTGGTTCGCTCTTACTTAAGAATTTTGTGGCTGCTCATCCATATATTATTTTATGAAGGTCTTAGACCTGCTATCGAGTGAGGGGGCTTGCTCCAGGCTTTTCAGGATGGTTAGGTGGCGCAATGGAATCTGTTGCCCCAGGTGTGGCTCCAGACGGGTGAGGGGTCATGGGAATTATGGGCAGGGGCTTAAGCGCCACTTCTGCAAGGCTTGTGGAGGACCTTTAACGGCAAGACAGGGACCAGCTTTCACTATTCCAGGCTAAGCCTTAGGGAGTGGTTTATGCTCATCCTACTCTTCCTAGCCCTCCACAACTCCATCCTGGGCCTGAGCTGGCTCTTAGACTGGAGCTACATGCCCATATTCAAGGCTGTGAAGAGGCTCATGCTCCGTCTCAGAGCCCTACAACCTGTGGGGATGGATGGGTCTGTTGAGTCCGACGAGGTCTATGTGACGGCTGGGCTGAAGGGCAGGAACAACAGCCACCGCATTAAGCGGCTCGGCAGAAAGCCTAGGCGCAGGGGCCTAAAGAGGCGGGGTCGCGGAG
>CALKGV010000068.1 GCA_938091805.1 uncultured archaeon
TCTAAGAGCCAGCTCAAGCCCAGGATGGAGTTGTGGAGGGCTAGGAAGAGTAGGATGAGCATAAACCACTCCCTAAGGCTTAGCCTGGAATAGTGAAAGCTGGTCCCTGTCTTGCCGTTAAAGGTCCTCCACAAGCCTTGCAGAAGTAGCGCTTAAGCCCCTCCTTGAGGCTGTAATCGGAGCCGTGGCCATCGCAAGGCTTCTTGCCACCCAGCCTACTCCTCCAGGGAGAACATCCAGCTCATAGCAGACCTGGGCATAGAGCCCATCATCATGCCCGGATTCTCAGATTATAAGGTTTAATTGCAAAGCGGTCACGGGGTTGTTGGGAAAGCGCTTATTTGCATGGATTAATAATTTTTAGTGATTGATGAGAGGTTCATGTTTGCAACTGCATCCGGAGCCATGAATTATGAATTTAGACGATTTATTCGATAAGTCATTGAAAGTTAAATTCTATGATTTTCTGAATCTCATTGCTCAGGTTAATTATATCTTGTCAAGAGAGGAAAACGATGTAGGTGATTTAAAAATTACTGGTAGACTTATCCATATGCCCCCCTATGGAGAAGCTGTTATTGTGGGGGACATACATGGCGATCTCCTAAGCCTAAAGCATGTACTTTTCGAAACTAAGTTTTTAGAGAGGGCATCTCGAAGAAATAATATTCGCTTAGTTTTCCTCGGAGATTATGGCGATAGAGGAGCATATTCCCCAGAAGTTTACTACGTGATTTTAACCCTTAAAAGCATTTTTCCCGAAAAAATTATTCTTCTTCAAGGTAACCATGAGGGGCCGGAGGATTTACTCGCCCACCCGCATGATCTGCCTCACCATTTAATGAGGAAGTTTGGCTCCGACTGGCTAACTGTTTATACAGAACTAAGTAAATTGTTCAGACGCTTTTATACCGCTGTAATTGTAGAGGGAAAACTTATAATGCTTCATGGCGGCGTGCCCAGCGAGGCAAGTAATTTAGATGATTTGGCCTTTGCTTATAAAAAGCATCCGTTTGAGAGGCATCTGGAAGAAATATTGTGGAGCGACCCTTTAGATAGTATTAACGGTAAATATCCATCCCCGCGTGGCGCCGGATACCTTTTCGGCGAAGATGTAACGTTGAGATTCCTAGAAATCTCAAAAGTTAAATTCCTAATAAGAGGGCATGAGGCAGCGCAATACGGGTATAAATTCAACCATGGCGGCAAAATTTTAACCCTGTTTTCTAGAAAGGGAGCGCCTTACTTTAATTCCCACGCCGCATATTTAACTCTTAATTTATCAAGAGACTACAATGCTGCGAAGGACCTCGAAGAGTATATTATGAAGTTTTAGAGAACACTTAGCGTTTGAAATAACGGACGTGGCAACTTAAGGATTTCTGAGCTTAAAATCATTATTTGGTCGCGTACGCTGAAACAAAATTTTCTTTGTCAATTCAGTGAAAAGTCTAAATTTCAGGCTTTTCTCAGAATGATAAATAATGTTGTTTAAATTCATAATACGGTCTTAAGTTGCCACGTCCGAGATAACCTTCGTCAAGAATATAAGAGCGTTTCAGTCAGTTTTCTTTATAGTAACTAAAGTTGGGAGCGAAAAGTTGAAGTTGAAAGGTTTTTACACATCTACAATTGGAAGTTTTCCTCTAGATGATTCGGAATCAAACAGGGAACGATGCTTGAAGGATTTAATTAACCTGGGAATAGACTTTCCAGTTTATCCCCAGTTAACCGATATGGGTAGGCAATTCTTGGATGAGTTAGTGAAGCAGAATTGCGGAATAACAGTAAAGGGCGAAAAGTATATGCTTAGCGGTTCAGAAATAGGATTAAGCGTTCAGCCGCCTGGACTGGAGCCGTTTCAGTGGGCTGTGAAATATTTAAGAGAAAAGAATTTGAAGATGAATATTAAAGCAGCTATAACTGGTCCGTTCACATTAGCATCCTATATAGAAGTAGGGCTGGGAACGACCCCCTTCAACACAGCTGTATCAAACATTAAGCTGATAGACTATCTTGCGCAAATAATATCTGAAAGTTGCAGTGTTGCCTCAAAAGAGGCAAGCATGATTTCTATCGATGAACCTATCTTAAGCGTAATCGTTGGGAAAAAAATACCTTTCAAATACGAAGAAGGAGACATTATAAGAATACTTAATGCTCTGAGAGAGAAATGCGGAGAAGTTCCTGTTGGAATACATGTTTGCGGCAAAATATCACCAAAATTGGCGGATCTCCTACTAAAGACTAGCATGGACTTTCTGAGCCATGAATTTCATGATACTCCTGAAAATCTGGACGTTTTCAATCCTAAATATTTAAAAGAGAGTGGAAAAATCCTTTCAGTCGGCTGTGTATCAAGCAAAAATTCATATGTTGAGAGCGCTCAGGAAATTCTGGATCTAATGAATAGATTTAGAAGTTATGGCGATTGTTTAATCTTTACCCCGGACTGCGGCTTCAGAAACCTTATTGTGGGAGGTTCAAAAGAAAAGGGTTACGAAGTTGCAATTAGAAAACTTAGAAACATGGTTGAGGCGACCATGAAATTTAAGGGGGATCACTTGAAATGATAGGTTAATTACTCTATATTAAACTGGCTTTCTGAAGTATTCTTCTGAACTCTTCCTCCCTCAAGGATGCTTTTCTTCCAGATTCATAGAAACGTTTAATTTCTTCCATAATTTTCATGAGAGTTTCTGCGTTGGGCTCTTTACCTGTAACCTCGATAATTTTATGTCTTATTATTGCTTTACCTGAATGCTTCCCTATTGTTAGCCTTCGAATATTCCCTACAAGTTCAGGCGGATAGGGCTCGTATGTGGCTGGATCATTAAGAACGCCGTGCGTATGAATGCCGGATTCATGGGCGAAAGCGTAGGCGCCAACTATGGCCTTGTTGGGTGGAATAGTGTAACCAGTCGCCCGACTTATGAAGTTGGCTAGATAGGTTAGTTTGCTTGTTTTTCCCTCAAATTTTCTGACGCCGTAATGCATATAAAGGTTCATCAAAACTTTTTCTGTTTCAGCGTTTCCCGCTCTCTCGCCTATGCCAAGAAAGGTCGTGCTAAGGTAGATTTTATCCCATATTCCAGAGGCAGCCCTGGCGGCTGCGATGGTGTTTTCAACAGCGTTTCCAAAGTCATCATGCGCATGGATTTCTACGTCTCTTATTTTCGTTTCATATTTTATGGCTTTGATTTTCGCTGGAATGCCGTTTGGTAAGGGCGCATTAACATCTGACAGTCCAATGCCGACAGTGTCGCATATCCTATAGCATTCAGCCCCAGCTTCTGCAACGGCATTAATAAATTTCTTCTCAAACTCCCAATCTGCCCTTGTACTGTCCTCACCGTGAACAAAGACTCTTAAGCCGTGGTCTCGAGCAGCATACTCAACAACTTCAACAACTCTGCTCAGAAGATCATCGGGACTTTTACCCGGCCATTTTGCCCTAAAATGTATATGCGACACCGGATGGGAAATGCCGACCTCTTCAAATCCACAGTCTATTGCATCGTCGACATCTTCCTTAACAGCCCTACACCAGCCTGCTATGCGAGCCTTTAAACCCATCTTTCTTATGATCCTAACTGCTTCTTTATCGATTTTCTGATAATGATGTAGCTCTATACGTTCGACGCCGATCTCATCTAAGAGACGGGCTATTTCAGCCGCATCCTCAGGCGATACTGCTAAACCCGGCATTTGAACGCCATCTCTAAGCGTTGTATCATCTATTATTGGATCAGTCTTCAAGGATAGTTTGAAATAAATGTTTTCGAAATCCGTTTTTTCAGCTGATCCCAAATATCGCCAACTCATGTAGACACTTCCTCTCAATTAATGTAAGCTTATTCTTATTACGGTGAGGTTGAGGGTGGATGAAATATTGAGATTAATGTCTCGGTGCGCATAACGTTCGGATGCTGCTCAACCATTTCGTAAATTATCTTCTGCAGTTCCTCAAGGCTGCTTGCCTCTATAACGACAACAGCATCGTATCTCCCAAGAACCGAGTTGGCCATTTTAACTCCTTTTATACGCCTAGATCTAACAATTTCTTCAGATGTTCCAGGCTTCATTTTGATGAGAACGAAGGCCCTTAAAACTTTTCTTCGCAAATCTCTGCCTGTACTCATCATTACTAAACCTCACTTAACCCTTCAAGTTAGGCTCAGGACTAATGAAGTTTCAGTATGTATAATATCAGGGTCCTTCTCAATAATATTATACAATATTTCCTTTACGCTTTCTAAATTAGGCGCCTCAATAATTACTATTACATCAAACCTCCCATAAATGGCGTCAGCCTGAACTGCTTCCTTAACCTTATTTTTTATTCTTTTGGCAACCTCTATTGATGTTCCAGGCTTAGTTTCAATAAATATGTATGCTCTCATTCATTCACCTCCGTTTTATCCTTAACCATTATAACCCACCATATGGTTTTAATTAGCAATCTATATACTTCATTATCTCCCAAGGGGTTACATATAGGCAATATTGGTGCCACTCATCTATCTTATACTCTATGAAAGCGTCAAATATATGGCTTCCAAGGGTTCGATGGATCACTTCGTCGCTTTTCATTTCATCAATTGCCTCTTTCAACGTTGTCGGCAGCTCCTTTATACCCAGATATCTCTTTCTTTCTTCAGGCATCTTGTAGATATCTTCATCAACCGGGTCTCCGGGGTCAATCTTCTTTTTTATACCATCAAGCCCAGCCATTAAGAGACATGAGAATGCTAAATAAGGGTTGCATGAGGGATCTACGCCTCGATACTCGACACGTTTATAGGACGCATACTGCGGTCCCTTATAATAGACCGGAATTCTAATCAGTGCGGATCTGTTTCGACGGGACCAAACGATGTGTATCGGCGCTTCAAATCCGGGAACAAGCCTCTTATATGAGTTTACTGTTGGACAGCAAATCGCGGTTAAAGCCCTAGCGTGTTCAAGTAGTCCTCCTATGAAATATCTTCCAACCTGACTTATCTCAGCGTATCCATCGCTTTCATCATACATGGCGTTCGCGCCATCTCTCCAAAGTGATATGTGAGTGTGCATTCCACTAGCGTTATCAAGATAAATAGGTTTAGGCATGAAGGTCGCTATTAAACCATATTTTTTGGCAATGTTCTTAGCTACAAACTTGTAATATATTGTTCTGTCAGCGGTTTCAATTAACAGACCATATTGAAAGTCTATTTCAACCTGTCCGGCTGTAGCGCCTTCATGATGATGCTTCTCAATCTTAAATCCGAAGTAGTCCTCAAGGATTGTGGAAACCTCATTTCTATACTCAGCCGTAGTATCTTCAGGCGGGGGCTTCCCATAGGCTTCCCGGGGTCTAATAACATAGCCACCGCTTGCTATTTCAGGCGACTGAGGCATAACCCTCGGGGCGCCCCATGAGTCGCCTTTGCCGCTGTTTGGGCTAACCCAAAGATCCCAAACAAGCTTTGTTGGATCAATTGAAGAGAATATGAAGTGCTCCAGCTCTGGGGCGATGTAAGTGGTGTAACCCATCTCAGCCGCACATTTAGCGGCTTTTTTAGCGACATAGCCTCTAGGGTCAACCTCGGAGGGTTCTCTGCTCCCATATGCTTCGCAAACATCGCCTAGGACAATGGCGCTCTTCTGTTCCTCGCCACTAGTCCAAGGTAGCACGGCTAATGTTTTCGGATCGGGCATTAAAACCATGTCTGATTCCTCAATGGATTTGAATCCCCTCACTGATGAGCCGTCAAAGCCTAAACCAGTTGCGAAAGCGTCCCCGTCAATAAATTCCTTCGCTGGGATAACTATATCCTGCATTAAGCCCCTTATATCGACAAATGAGGAGTGTACCCATCGAACCCTGTTATCTTTTAGAATTACGATCGCTTTTTTAACGGATTCTTCAAATGATTCGCTATAAGTCAAATGCTATTTCACCATCTTTTCAATAATTTGCTTCTTATTTACATGCTCGTATATAAATATTTCGTTAATCTTGAATAATTTTTAAATATGGGAAAAAGATTTGAATAAATGTTCAGAATGGTAAGGACATTGATGCAAATGGAGAAAATTGATGAAATCGATCTTGAAATAATTAAATTGTTGCAGGAGGATTCACGCATAAGTTTTAAAAAGATTGCTCAGACACTTGGAATATCTGTTGGAACAGCATATAATCGCATTAAGAACCTTGAGAAGATGTGTGTTTTAAAGGGCTATACGGCGCTTGTTGATCCGGCGAAAATTGGATATGGAATAACAGCGATAATGCTTATTCAAGCTGAAGGAGCCCGCTTAGTAGATGTGGAAAATGATGTTGCAAAGATGGATAATGTTGTTTCAGTTTATGATATAACCGGAGATTTCGATATAGCAGTAATCGCCAGATTTAAGGACAGATATGGCTTGAATTCCTTTGTTAAAAAAGTTTTATCTATGCCCTACGTGAAACGAACAGTTACAAACGTTGTGTTAAATGTTATTAAAGAAGACTTTAGAGTTAAAATCCCATAGTTTAGATCTGGATTGTCAGATTATTTATTTTTTATAATTCGATTTAATGCGCTGAACAGCCTATTCTTTGATACTTTATATAACTTTAAGCAGATCTGAGCGAGTTATTATTCCAACCAATTCACCCTTTCTCGTCACTAGAACACCCGGATGCAGCTCTAGGAGAGGTCTTATTACGCTGATTTCAGTATCTTCCGATATTGTCGGAAGGGGAGGCTCCATGATTTTCTCAACTAATTCATCAGCTATATTCGAACTTATATTCCGCACAATCCCCTCTTCGGTCACCATGCCAATAACTTTACCCCCCTCAACAACTGGTATTTGTGAAATCCCATATTTCACCATTATTTCGCTGACATTCCGTATTTTCTCCTTTGGCGTTGTTGTGATCACCTCTCGAGTCATTATTTCACTACATTTTTTCCCATGCCCACTAGTTAATATTTGCAGTATCTTGTTAACTGTGGATAATCGGGGGTCGACCTTTCCGCTCTCTATCTTTGCTATATGAGCCTGCGAAACCCCGACCAGTCTAGCTAACTGACTTTGAGTTAATCCGGCTTCCATCCTCATTTTTTTAAGCATTAATCCCGTTATTATCAAAAATAATAACCTCCAGTTATAATATCTGTGAATTTAATTCATTTACATAAATATTTATTTTTCTATTGCAACGGGCTTGTAGAAAAACTTTTGGGCGGCGTGTTTTTGGCTTTTGTTACCTGGTTTTTGTGCTTGATGGGTGTGGGTGGTCATGATGGGGTGCTATGGGATGGTGGTTACCACGCCTGATGGGGCGGGCTGACCGGTCGGGC
>CALKGV010000069.1 GCA_938091805.1 uncultured archaeon
ACTGTGGAGGCTAAAAGGGGGAGAATTGATAGGCTACGACGGATTTAAGCATAAAAAAGGGTCAAAAATACATGTATGTGTGGGTGAGCATTCTATGCCTCTAAGCATAGCTTTGGGTGCTGGAGATGAGCATGATTCAAAGCGGATAGATGAGCTATTGGATGGCTTAGAGGAGGCTCCGAAAGAGCTTTACGCTGACTCAGCATATGATGCCGAAGCAATAAGATATAGGCTATCGTCAATGAATGTGGAGGTAAACATACCCGTGAACCCCAGGAACGGTAGGAAGCCCATACAATACGACATCGAAACCTAAACCTATAGGAGGATGAGGTCTGCAGTTGAGAGATTCTACGGGTGGCTCAAAAGCTTCAGAAGAATAATCGTAAGGTATGAGAGGCTGGCGGCAATATACAAAGCCCTCATAACAATAGCATGCATAACAATACACTTAAGATATGGAATTTAGAGATGAGTTCTTTGCTTACTTAGTGCTCTCTATGCGCGACCCCTTTATAGATGATCTTAATTTTCTCAGCACAAGCATCAGGGCTATGGAATTTATTATTAATAGGAATAGGCTGTATGCGAATTCAAACTTTGAAGGTGTTGAGGAAAAATATATTACGCATAAAATCTCCAGTATTAATCCCCAAACAAGAATCGTTAGGAAAACTCTCTCAAACAAAATTTTCCCTTCACAATATAACTAAAAAATAAAATGGGGTGTTTTGTTTTTCATGCTGTTTTCTTTCTTGATCCTATGAACCAGCCTGCTGCTATGCCGACTATTAGGGCCACTATTCCTGCTCCGGCAACGCTTGCAACATCCATAGTGGGAACGGCCACCTCCCTCGTAGTCGTCAAGGTCGTCGTCGCCACACTGGTCGTCGTGCTGGTAACCGTAACCGTCGCTGCAGCCTCAGTTGTTGTTGTAGTTATTGTTCCATGCCATGGTGCACCAGCTAGGGCTTCAAATATTTTGCCAGTTGAGAACTTTGTTGCGGTTACCCAATCTGGAAGTTTGGGTGTTTTACCCTTCGGGGCTATGTAGAACCATACTGGAATGTTTGATGGCCATGACCAGAAGTTTGCAAACCACCAGCCGTTTTCCTCAGCTGGCCATCCGACCCAGTAATCCTCTGAATATTCATACCAGACAGCGCCATAGAACAGTGGCACGCCGGGTAGGTCTCTAAGCCAAGCCTCCTGAAGTTTACTGTACATTTCCATAATCTTCTCTGGGTCGCTTTCTCTCGGGAGGGCGTCAATTAGGGATACCAATTCTGGGTTCCTATAGTTTTCCCAGTTGCCGGCTGGATGGCTTAATCTTAAGTCCATTGTGGATCTGAAAGAGTTCCATGGATGGGAGTATCCTGGGCTGGCATCTGCCCACCCGATAACGAGGTCCCAGTCCCTATCCATTAGCCGCTGCCACCAAACTGAGAAGTCTGGAAATTCCGTGGAAATCTTTATGCCTATTTTGTTTAGGTTTTCAGCGATCATATCGCACATCATCATCCAATCTGTCCAGCCGTATGGAACCTGTATGGTGAATGGACCGAGCTTTGTTCCATCGGGAAGTTCTCTTACTCCATCTCCATTCCTATCTATTATTCCAGCGTCGTCCAGAATCTTTTTAGCCTTATCCAAATCGAACTCGAATTTATACTTGTCGACGAGAGTTTGATTGATGTACTTTGCTGCTGGACTTGTGTGTATAATTGGCACGGGGGCTGCTCTGATGCTATAATTATAATAGGCTTTACTTATTAGATCATCAAATGGTATGGCATGCGCAATTGCTCTTCGAACATCCAGGTTGGCCAGCGCTTTTTCTTCGTAATTCATCCAGAGAAATATTACGCCACCACCAACATAGTAGGGTTGATCCTTATAGTAGGTTCTTCTAGCCAACCCTTTAACCTTCCACATTTCATATATTCCGGCGAAGAAGTGCGTCGCCATATCAATTTGTCCAGCTTCAAATGCTATGCCGGCGGCGGTGTTGTCTTTGAAAGTTACGTGAGCTATATATTTGGGACTGGGCAGTCCGAAGATACCCTTACCCCACCAGTCGTCAACCCTCACGTAAGTATATACCTCTTCAGTCCAGCTCATTAGCTTGTACGGTCCGGCGCCAATTATCTTCTCAGGTTCGTCATCACGAAACTCGCTGAAAAGCCTCTCACCCCATTCCCTTTCTAAAGGTTCCCATCTATGCTTGGGCAATATGGCTATTCCTGAGAGAACGCCAAGCATCTGGTAATAGTTTAATTTTCTCTCGCTTGTGATAAAGTGCACCGTCTTGCTATCTATAACCACAACATCTTCCAGGTAGTCCCATAATGGCGTAATTCCTGGAACAGCATATTTTTTGCCTAAATCTAAAGTGTACTTAACATCATCAGCGGTTATTGGATTTCCATCCCACCATTTTGCTTCATCTCTAATTTTAACTTCCAATGTGTATTTGTCAAACCACCTATAGCTTTTGGCAGCATACGGGATCCACTCATCTGAGTAAGGTGAGTACAAGTAAAGCGTCGGATACATCATGGTTGTGGCCCAGCATGAGGTAGGCAGGTAGGGATTCCAGCCTGGTGGCGGTCCCCAAGCGGACGATGTGTATACTGTTTCCTCCCTAGGCAGTTCCTGAGCGTAGGAAGCGGGTATGCCGGAAAGCATAGCGATCAGCAAAAGAACCATTACAGTATAAAATGCCTTTTTCATTTCTCATTCCCAAACTATTATTTTCCATAACATTATATATAAAGTTTAAGGTGCTGGAGAATTTCTTTACGCTCTTTTTTAATATCTTGTATCTAGGATATTAAAGTCGCTACGCTATCTAATGCTTCCAAAAGCCTTAAATAATCTTCCTCGTTCGAAAGAATGCCTAGAAAATTTAGAAAATAGCCATCTCTCTGTTAAAGAGTGCCGTTTTAGAGTGATTTAAAAACCACTCCATTTCTTATAAAGAAGCGGTACATCTTCAACAAGTCTCTTGGTATATTGGGCTTGTGGTTTCTCTATTATTTCATGGGGCGGACCTCTTTCCACTATTGAACCCTTGTACATTATTAGGATTTCATCGCTTACGTAATATGCTAAGCCCAAATCATGCGTTATAAAAATCACGGAAGTTTTATGTTCATCTCTAAGCTTTGAAAAGAGTTTTAGGATCCCTGCTCTTGTGGATGCATCAATCATTGAGAGAGGCTCGTCGGCCAATATGAGTTTGGGTTTAAGTATGTAGCATCTCGCAATCATTATTCTTTGTCTTTGCCCTCCGCTAAGTTCATGAGGATATTTACCTAACACTTCTTCAGGCCTTAAGCCAACTTCTCTAAGCGCTTCATTGATTATGCTTTCCTTATCGAAGTTTGAGCCTTCTAAAAGCGTGAATGCTTGACCTAAAGCCCTATCGACCTTATGAAAAGGATTGAAAGATGCGTATGGATCCTGAAATATGCCGTGAACGTTTCTCCAGTACCGCCTAAGATCTTTTAAGGTATTAATGCCTTCTATGTTTTGTCCTTCAAATATTATTGAACCCGATGTTGGTTTAATCAGCTTTAATATTATTTTTGCCGTTGTTGTTTTTCCAGAGCCGCTTTCCCCGACAAGCGACAGAAACATTTCTGGTTTAACATCAAACGATACATCTTTAACCGCGATGATCTCTTTTCTCCTAAGCAACCCCACATTATAGATTTTTGTTAATTCCTTAACCTCAAGAAGCACACTCATACTCTCCAAATGGTTTTTATGGGAATACTAAATGACATGCTACAAGCCTATTACTTTTCTCTTCCAGATGGGGCTCTTTAGCTCTACATATTTCCATAGCGTTTGGGCATCGGGGATTAAAACGGCAACCCTTCGGCGGATCTAAAAGGTTGGGCGGTTCTCCGGGAAGCGAGGCAAGACCTCTATTTCTAACCTCGGGTTCAGGAGTAACCACAGCGTTTACTAAACTGAAAGTATAAGGATGCTTAGGATGATTAAGCATGTCGTCAGCTAATCCTGACTCAACTATTTTGCCAGCATACATTATTGTTATCCAGTTCGCTATTTGCCTCAAAACAGCTATATCATGCGTCACAAAAATCATGCTTTCAATTATTTTGGCTCTTTTAAGATCCACTAGCATTTTAAGGACTTGCTTCTGCGTCGATACATCTAACGCGGATGTCGGCTCATCAACTATCAAAAGTTTAGGGTTGAGAAGGGTTGATATTGCTATTACCACCCTTTGCTTCATGCCTCCGCTCAACTCATGTGGATATCTATACAAGGTATCAACTTCTAAATTTAATTCCTCAAATCTCTTCTTAGCCATAGATACTACTTCTTGTTCCGAAACGTTCATGTGATGCATGACAACATCTTTTACCAGATCCGTAATTCTCTGGGTGGGCATTAAGGCATTAAGGGCTGATTGGGGAACAAGAGATACTAATACGCCCCACACATTCTTCTTAAGCATGGATCTGTCCATGCTGGATATTTCTTTTCCATCTAAAATTATAGTTCCCTCTATGAAGCGAAGCGGAGGGCGCACGTTCATCATTAGCGTATTTACAAGCGTAGATTTTCCACATCCGGATTCGCCAGCCAATCCTAAGATTACGCCTTTCTCAAGAGTTAAATCTATACCATCCACGGCTCTAATGTAGCCTAGCGGTGTAGAATAGTAAGCTTTAACGCCTTTAGTTTCAAGTATAGGCATTTAACCACCCTTAAGCCTAGGACTAAAATATTCGTCAAGAGCCGTTGACATTAAGAGAAGGGAGGATGCCAACGCTACTAGGCATGCTCCCGGCGGCACAAACCACCACCATAAACCCCTTCGAACACTTTCAAAGAGCTGAGCCCAGTATAGGATTATGCCCAAAGAAATTCCTTTCGTCACGCCTAAGCCAATCATGCTGAGGCCTGCCTCGGCAATCATTGCTCCGGACATTAAAAGGACAAACGCCATGAATATATATGAGGCCATGTTAGGTAATAGATCCTCAATTATTATTTTTATGTCCCTTAAGCCAGCTATTCTAGACATGTAAACAAATTCTCTAGCTTTTAGACTCATCATCTGCGCCCTAACGGCTCTAGCGACCCAAGGCCAAGATGTCACACCAATTATTATGGAGACGAAGATCGGGTTTCTCTCCTTAAGATAAGCTGCGATCAGCATCATTATGAGAATCGAGGGTAAAACTAAAACCACATCGGTCATCAGCATTAGCGAGCTATCCGTGAGCCCCCCTTTATACCCTGAAATAGCACCAATTATCACCCCTATGCCTAAAGATATTAAAGCCGCTATAACCCCTATATAAAGCGAATTTTTAATTCCGCCTATAAGTTGAGCCAGCACATCCCGCCCGCGATTATCCGTTCCTAAGGGATACGCGCTTGAAGGAGGCCTTTCAGGAGGCCCAACAACTGATGTTGGGTCAACCGGGTAGATGATGGAACCGAGCAGGCTTAACAGCATTAGACCTAAAAATATTCCTAGGCTTATATCTAACTTCTTTATTTTGAAAAGATCCTTAATTATTCGAGGGATCAAAATTATTCACCAACATAGCCAGTTTTGATTCTCGGATCTATGAAGGCATAAATCAAATCCACGATAAAGTTCGCAAGCAGTAGTGTTGAAATTATGAGAACAAAGGTTCCTTGGATTAGTGGATAATCTAATGTTGAAAGAGCTCTGAATATGAGAAAACCCGTCCCCGGATATGAGAATACGAGCTCAGTTATCAGGGCACCGCCTAAAATTGTACCTAAATTTATTGCCAAACCCGTTATTTGCGGCAGCATCGAATTCTTAAACACATACTGCAGTATTTTTCTGTCCGGAAGCCCCAAAGAATCAACGTAGCTCACATAATCTGATCCTAGCTCATAGATAACCATGACCCGCATGCCTATTGCCCATCCGCCCATCGCGCCTATAATAATCGAGAAAAATGGCAATACATAATGATGCAGCATGTCAAGTATGAATGGAATGCTTAAAGTCGGTGTTTTCCCGGGGCTATAGGCTCCATTCAGCGGGAAAAACTTAAAACTTACAGCAAAAGCATATAAGAGAATCATGGCCAGCCAATAATAAGGAGTCTGAGATAATGTTAGAAAAGCCGTTAGAAGAAAGTTATCTGTGAGAGTTTTTCTTTTATATGCTGCTAAAGCTCCCAAAAGGTTGCCTAAAACCCATGATGTTAAAGTGGCAGGTATCAAAAGTCCTAGAGACCATGGCAGATAGGAGAAAACTAAATCTGCAACCTTACGGGGATAAAAGGCAATTGAGGTTCCAAGGTCGCCTCCACCAAGCCTGCCTAGAAACTCAATTAGCTGAATATGTACTGGTTTATCCATCCCAAACTCCTCCAGTAGCTTTTTGTAAACGGCCTTCACAAGATCCGGGTTAGATTGAGCCTGCTGAATTATCTGATACAGGAGGGAAGCCAGAGGGTTTCCGGGTATAGCTCTGGGTAAAGCGAAAATTATGAGCAGAAAAGCGAAGAAGGTCATCAATAGGAAGGCTAGACGCCTAGTTATAAAGCGTATGAAGGGGTTCAAATGAATCCGCCTTTACTAATTTATTTTGAAATTCCTCTTATATTTTTATCGGAATGCTAATCGAATAGCCTTATCAGTAGACGTGGAAACCAGAAGGCTTAAATGTTAAAAATCGGGTTAAACTTTTTTGAGGAGAAGATAAAGTGAACATTAAGGAATTAATTTCTAGAATGACTCTTGAGGAAAAGGCATGTTTATGCTCAGGATTAGGTTTCTGGCATACAAAACCAGTGGAGAGGCTTAAAATTCCCTCAATAATGATGACCGATGGCCCCCATGGATTAAGAAAGCAGGAGCGGGAAGGCGACTTTGAAAAAAGTGTTCCCGCCACATGTTTCCCCACAGCAGTGACCTTAGCCTCCTCTTGGGATAGGAAGCTAATGGAGAAGGTGGGAAGCGCCATTGGAGAGGAATGCCAAGCCGAAGGTGTTTCAATTCTTCTCGGTCCAGGAGTTAATATTAAAAGGTCTCCTCTTTGTGGAAGAAACTTCGAATATTATTCGGAAGATCCCTTCTTATCTTCAGAAATGGCTCTTCACTTCATAAAAGGCGTGCAGAGCCAAGGAGTAGGCGCATGCATAAAGCATTTTTGCGCCAACAATCAGGAACATAGAAGGTTAACTATTGATGTGAAGGCGGATGAAAGAACATTAAGGGAGATATACCTCGCAAGTTTTGAGAGGGCTGTGAAGGAGGGTAAACCTTGGGCTGTAATGTGCGCGTATAATAAGGTAAACGGTGAATACTGCTCCGAAAACAAGCATCTCTTAAATGATATTCTCAGGGAGGAATGGGGCTTTGAAGGATTAGTAGTATCCGACTGGGGGGCTGTAAACGAGAGGGTAAAGGGGCTTTTGGCAGGGCTGGACCTTCAGATGCCCTACGACGGAGGCTTCGGAGATAATAAGATCATCGAGGCGGTTAAGAGAGGAGAGCTACCGGAAGATGTTTTAGATAGAGTTGTGGAGCGAATTTTAAGGATAGTGTTTAGGGCAGTGGAGAATAAAAGGGAAAATGCAGCATATGATAAATCTACTCATCATAAGCTAGCGAGAGAAGCGGCAAGAGAATGCTTCGTCCTTCTAAAAAACGAAGATGATATTCTTCCATTAAGAAAGGAGGGAACAATCGCTTTAATAGGCGCCTTCGCCAAAAACCCCAGATACCAAGGCGGAGGAAGCTCCCGCGTTAATCCTACAATGCTAGATAATGCTTACGATGAAATTTTGAAGATGGTAGAGGGAAGAGCAAAAGTTCTATACGCTGACGGATATAGGTTAGATAGCGACGAGATAGATGAAAAGTTAATAGAGGAGGCGAAGGAAACCGCTAAAAATTCTGATGTAGCAGTAATATTTGCGGGGCTTCCTGAAAGATACGAGTCTGAGGGATATGATAGGCCCCATATGAGAATGCCCGAGAATCACAATAGATTAATTGAGGAAGTTTCTGAAGTTCAAAGCAATCTGGTGGTGGTTCTATCCAACGGAGCTCCGGTGGAGATGCCATGGATTAATAAAGTTAAGGGCGTTCTGGAAACATACTTGGGAGGGCAGGCTTGGGGAGGGGCGGTTGCTGATGTCCTATTTGGGATAGTGAGCCCATCAGGCAAGCTGGCAGAAACCTTTCCTAAGAAACTGAGCGACAATCCATCCTATCTTAATTTCCCAGGAGAAGATGACATGGTGGAGTACCGGGAAGGAATATTCGTAGGCTACAGATACTATGATAAGAAGGAGATGGATGTTCTCTTCCCGTTTGGCCATGGCTTAAGCTACACCGCTTTTGAATATTCAAATCTAGTCTTAGACAAAAAGGAGATGGCTGATCAAGATGTTCTGAGAGTAAGCGTTAAGGTGAAGAATACGGGTAAAACGCCGGGAAAAGAAATAGTGCAGCTTTACGTGAGGGATGTTAAAAGCAGCGTGATAAGGCCGGAGAAAGAGCTAAAAGGGTTTGAAAAGGTTGAGTTAGACCCGGGGGAGGAAAAAGAGGTGGTGTTCATCCTGGATAAAAGAGCCTTTGCCTATTATAATGTAGACATTAAAGATTGGCATGTGGAAAACGGAGAATTCGAAATACTCATCGGGAGATCCTCGAGAGATATTGTTCTAAAAGACACTGTTTATGTAAAATCCACAGTTCAAATAAGAAAGAAGTTCCATAGAAATTCAACCATAGGAGATATTATGGAAGACCCCATAGCGTCAAAAGTTTTCGGATCCATGCTTCATCAGTTTATTCATCTTACACCCTTCGCTGCAGCCCCCGAAGGAAGCATACTTAAAATGCTCTCAGAAATGATGAAATACATGCCCTTAAGATTTCTAGTCTCCCTCACGAACGGAGCTATTACGGAAGAGATGCTGGAGAACCTGATTCAAAGAATTAACCAAGAAATAAATTAGGGTGGAGAATAAGTAGCGCGCCAGCATGCTTAAACAACGAGCATTAGGAAAATCTTTCATCTGCCAAATATGCTTACTGTGACAATGGTTTGATAAAAAAGATAGGGTTAAGAGAGTTTAAGCTTTAGAGTTTTAATCTCGCAGCGTCCAAGGGATGTTTTAAGTGAGATCTCAGATCTCCGAACTTCCCTCTCAAGTATGTCTGTTTCATAAACCTCTTTAACACTCCAGGGAATCAGGACTTCGGCTTCACAATCGCTTCCTTGAGATTCATAAAACCTTACGATCACATCGTTATTATCTTCAGCTATTTTGAGGGTGGACAATATCACGTTTTCCGGAGTTATTTCTAGAAAAGATTGTTTTTCAGGAAGATCTCCACGATGTTCGCTTTCAATCTTGACGATCAATGGATAGTTGAGTTCATATGCTTTCCTCACTGTTCGGGCTTTCCTCCAGCATCCCTTATGCGGGTATAGGGCTATGCTAAACTTATGTTTACCTTGATCAGCTATCTCCCGCTCTTTGGCGAACGCTTCTAATCCCCCGGTTTCACCCCATTTAGGCGGGTAGGTTGGGCTTCTAAGCAGCGAGATTCTCACAATATTGTTGGCTTGATCATATCCGTACTTGGAATCGTTTAATATGGAAAGTCCATAGGCTTCATCCTCACTAGTATAGTCAACCCACTTTTGGCATGGGGCCTCATACTTAGCCCTTTCATAAAGCGTTGCCTCCGGCGAGAGCGGGTTCCTGCGCCTTATGTAGCCATACGGTATTTCACATGTATTGTAATCGCTTTGGAAGCTTGCTGGCACAGCGAGTTTAGCCATTCTATGGGCTGCATGCCAATCTACATCGAAATCCATATAGAGCATAGGCATGTTTGAATATAGCCTAACATATATCGTGAAGGTTGAATCCTCCCTGCCCTCCTGCCTAAACCTGTACTTGACAATTATTGTAGCCCTTACGGGACCATTCTCCAAAAGTTTAACCTCTTCAGCCTCCTTAAGCTCCACATACTTCACTCCGCCCGGCTGCTGATATATAAAAACCTCCCAAGCGTCGCAGCTTATTGCATCAAAATCGTAGAAGAGCGTTTTTCTACCATAGCGCGGATAATCTTCGAATACCTGAATTCTTACGCCTCCCCCACCTATGAAGTTTAATCCCAAATCTTTATCGTAAATCTCCTTAATAATGCCAGAATGCTTATCTACAGACACTCTGAGCCTCGAATTCTCAAGCGTTATCTGATCTCCATCGTCGCATGCATTAATGTCCGTTTGGTAAGTCCTCCATGATTCCGATGGCTTAAGCCTATAGAGCGAGTAGCCTAGTGAGGGAACATTAGCAATAAATGATATTTCCCTTCCATCCTCGCTGGGCTGGCATGGAACAATATTACCCAAAGAATCCATAATATCACAGGGGACTTCGCTGCTTCCCAACTTAACATGTACTACGCCAGATCTTTCCCACGATAAAGGATTAAACACGAGCAGCGGTTTCCCCTCGCCCTGAGTATTCACTTTGGAGGATATCGCGGCTAACGCGGTATCAAGCGTTTCCAAGGCGAACTTTTCAATTTCCTTAAAATCTCTTTCGCAGTCCTCGTAGACTTCTCTTATGCCTGAACCAGACATTGTATCATGGAACTGATGCAGCAGTATCTTTTTCCAGCGCTCCCTAAGATCTTCCTTCGGGTATTTTCCACCTAGGAGGCTCGCTATGGTGGAGAATCTTTCAGCAATATCTATTAGGACTTCCGATTTCCTATTAATCTGCTTAAACCTTGATTGCGTTGTGAAGACTCCTCTGTGAAACTGCAGATAAAGCTCGTCTGAAACCAATGGGATCTCAACCTTGCCTAAATATCCCTCGAGAATTTTGAAGTAATCCGCAGCTTTAATATTGTCAATATCAGCAGGTAAATTTCGGCTTCCAGCCCACCTTGACATAGTCTCTAAATCGCCTCTTCTAGGCCCGCCGCCATGATCGCCTACACCATAAAGTATGAGCAAATCGTCCATGCCGTGGAGAAGCCTAAGTCTCCTAGACTGATGGGTGAAACGCCCCAAGTTCTCATCTTTAATTTCTTCACTGTAGCTTCCGACTGTTTGATGGGACAGTATCTTTGTTCCGTCAGGCGACTCCCAAAGGAAAACGTAAAATGGATAGTACGTCATGTCGTTCCATGAAAGCTTCTGCGTTAGGAAGTATTTTATGCCGGATTTCGCCATTATCTGCGGTAGAGTCCATGCAAAACCGAAGCTGTCAGGCAGCCAGCCGACCTCAACATAGAACCCAAACTTTTCCTTGAAATACCTCTGCCCGTAGAGAAATTGTCTCGCTAAAGATTCACCCGACGGCATATTCGAGTCGAACTCAACCCATGAGCCGCCGACGATCTCCCAGCGTCCCTCATTAACTCTCCTCTTAATCTCCTCGAATAGTTCAGGCTGCGTCTTCTCCATAACTTCATAGTAGCATGCGCTGCTCTGGCAAAACGTGAAGCCCAGATGTTCACGCATGAGATTCAGCACTGAGCGGAACGTGTTCTCGCAGACCTTCAATGTTTCATCAAAAGTCCAAAGCCATTCAGCGTCTATATGCGCATGCCCAATCAGATGCCACTTAAACCGGGACATTCCATCAGCCTCAACCCAAAATTTAACGAAAATAATATTAAAGATTTTGCAGCTGAATCCTCACGCTCTTTTAGATAGAGGGATAAAGCAGACTTCCCATCTTAGAAACAATGATGAGAGGAGGAAAGGAATGAGCTCTATAGCGCATGCTTAAGGAAGATTGCTAAGCCGTGCCTGCTGGGCTTGCGCTTAACATCTCCGCCTCCATCGGCTTGCCTATTTGGAGCTCATAGAGCTTTGCATATAGTCCGCCCAACCTCAATAGCTCCTCGTGAGTTCCTTCCTCAACTATTTTGCCTTGATCAAGGACTATGACCCTGTCGGCCAGAAAAGTTGTTGAAAGCCTATGAGCGATTATTATGCATGTTCTGCCGGCGAGAAGCCTCTTTAAGGCTTCTTGCAGTATGCTCTCTGTGTATGGGTCAACGCTGCTTGTCGCTTCGTCAAGGATTATTATTTTCGGCCTTCTTAAGAGGGTTCTAGCAATATTTATGAGCTGCCTCTGGCCGACTGACAGGTTTCCACCTCCCTCGGAAACCATCGTATTAAGGCCTTCTGGAAGAGATTCTATCAGCGGGTCTAAACCTAATTCGTGGATAACATCCCTGATCTCATCGTCCTTGGCTTCAGGCTTACCATAGCGAACGTTCTCCAGGACGGTATCTCTAAATAGCACCGGCTCCTGAGGGACTAAGGCCATCTGGCTTCTGAGAGACCTTAATTTAACAGTTTTTATATCTACGCCGTCTATGAGCACGCAGCCTTCCTGTGGGTCGTAAAGCCTCAATATTAGGTTTGCAAGGGTTGTTTTGCCAGCGCCAGTTGGCCCTACAACAGCCAGTATTTCTCCCGGCTTAACTTTAAGGTTGAAATTCTCAAAGACTTTCGCCTCGCTGTAACTGAAGGATACGTTCTCCATTATTATCTCGCCTTTCTCAATCTCTAGGTCAGTGGCGTTAGGCTGCTCCTTAACGGAGGGTTTCGCCTCTAAGTACTCAAAGACCCTTTCGGCAGCTGCGAGGGCTGACTGGAGCATATTATAATACACGGTTAATGTTATAACTGGGTTAAAGAACATTTCCACGTAGCTGTAGAATGCTATTAGCGTGCCTATCGTTGCTTCCCCGCTAACAACCAGGTTTCCGCCATAGAACACTAATAAAGCAACCGTGGCCGCTCTTATGATGCTTAGCACTGGACGTGTAAGCGCCATCACGAGGGTTGCCCTAAGGTTCGCCCGCATGGTTTCATAGCTTACTCTCTCAAAGCGCCTGAGGTTCTCTCTATCTCTCTCAGAAAAAGACTGTGAAACCCTCATGCCTGAAACGGTCTGCTCAATGTTTGTCGTTAATTCGCCAACTTTAGCCCTAACATTTCTATAGGCCCTATAGCTCCTCCTAGCTAAGAAAATCACTGAAACAACTATTAAAGGCACGAGGGAGAGGGTTACTAGGGTAAGTTTAAAGTTTAGACTCAGCATGGCAATTAACGCGCCTATAATTGTTAGTGTGTTGAATACCGCGTCTATGAAACCTGTTGTAGCCGTTTGTCCAACAGCATTAACGTCGCTGGTGAACCTTGATATTACCTGGCCTGCGGATGTTGAGGAGAAGAAAGCATAGTCGAGCCCCATTGAGTGGTCGAATAGTTCTGAGCGTAAATCATAAAGGAGCCTTTGAGTTAACCATGCGACGCTGTAGCCCCTAATAGTGCTTAAAGCCCAAATGCAGACCGCTATTACCATGAAGATGATTGAGTAATATGTTAAGGCATTAATGTCTTTGGCCACTATGCCTTCGTCAACAACCCTTTTACCAATGTAGGGCGCTATCACGCTTAAACATAGGGCTGCTGCAGCCGCTGCCACAAATATTATGACCCTTACCTTATACTTCCATACAAGCCTCAATAGCCTCGCCATTATCTTTACCGGGGAACCCTTAGGTTTACCCTCGGCTTCTCCCCTAGCATATCTACCGATTACCCAACCCAACTTTCTCCACACCCCCGGCCAACGGTTCTTGATGAGCGAACTGTGCATTGTAGAGCTTCGCGTATACGCCGCCCATCCTCATCAATTCCTCATGTGTTCCCTCCTCAACTATCCTGCCATTATCCAGAACCAGTATTCTATCGGCTAATTTAAGCGTTGAAAGCCTCTGCGTCACTATGAAAACTGTTCTGCCATCAATGAGCTTCCTTAACGCTTCAACTACGGTGGCTTCAGTTTCAGCATCAAGATTTGACGTTGGGTCGTCAAGTATAAGTATTTTTGGGTTAAGTATGAGGGTTCTCGCTATCGCTATTCTCTGCCTTTGTCCGCCTGAAAGCGTTACGCCTCTCTCAGCAACATCTGTGTCATAGCCCTTTGGCAGGCTGACTATGAAGTCATGTATGCCCGCTGCTTTGGCAGCCTCGACAATTTCGCTCATAGAGGCGCTTGACTTACCATACGTTATATTATCTTTTATTGTGCCAGCGAAGAGAATGACATCCTGATGGACGATGCCTACGTTCTTTCTAAGGGATTTCACTGTCACGTTTCTTATGTCCACATTATCTATAAGTATTCGTCCACTCGTGGGATCATAGAATCTCGGTATAAGCTTGATGAGCGTTGACTTACCTGAGCCCGTGGGACCAACTATGGCAACCTTCTCCCCGGGTTTAACTTCAAAACTTAAATTCATTAATACCGGTTTATTTTGGTCATAACCGAATGTTACATTATCAAACTGCACATGCCCCCTAACATCCTTAAGCTCGACGGCGTTAGGCTGCTCCTTAACTTCCGGCTCCCTATCTAATATTTCAAATATTTTAGATGCTGAAACAGATGCTCTTTGATAATTCATGAAAAAGAAGCCTATGCCCATCAATGGCCAGTTAAGCATGGAAAGATACAGAAGGAAAGCTACGATGTCGCCTACGCTTAGAGCTCCTGATATCACCTTAGATCCGCCATATAAGTAAACCGTGATTTGTATGAGGGACGCTACAAGCCCTACTGCTGGCCATGAAATTGACATGTACCTTTCAAACTTCATGTTTAAGTCATACAGGCTGCTGAGCCTAGACCTGTAGGTTCTTCCGAACACGTCTTCTACACCCAAAGCCTTCAAAATCTTAACCGTCGACGTATATTCTTGTATCGTGCTGTTAAACTGGCTCATCGCCCTCCAGCTTTTCTCAGCAATTGGAAAAATCTTCCTGTCGAAGAGAATACGTATTAATATGAGAAGCGGGAGAAGCGTAGCCGCCACAAGGGTCAACTCAACATTTAGACTTAAAAGTATAGAAAGCGCTATTGCTGCGGAGAAAACGGCATTCAGAAACTGCATGGTTGCGAAACTTATGAACCCGTTTAAGGTATCCATGTCATTTGTGATCCTCACTATTATTTCGCCAACGTCTACCCTGTCATAAAAGCCATATGAGAGCTCATGTAAATGCCTGTACAGATCCAGCCTAAGCCGATATATCGTTCTTTGGGCTATCATCTCAAATAGATATCTGTCTAAGAAGGCGACAACCCCCTCGAGGAAGGTCAGGATCACTATCATCAGGGATGAGGGCAGAAGCCTACTTACATCGAACACCATTATTGAATTCAATAGGTCCCTGACATACCACGGTATCATCATCGCCAAAGCTATGGATGTGAGTAGAAGAGCTATGGTGAGGGTTAATATTTTCCAATCCCTAGCCATATACTTATAGACTCTTAATATTACGCTGGTCATCGTCATCCGCTCAAACTTTCCGGATCATGCTGGGTGCAAGAGGATTCTTTTCGCATCCCAAGTTTAAATATTTTTATCGTCATTGATATCAAGATTGATACCTACCATATAAACTTTATCTCCTCCAGATTTTTGAATTGTCAAAAGACATTAGCCTTACGTGCGTCTATACCTTCTACAAAAGTGATTTTTATCTTATACGAGTTTTAGGGCATTCAACATGTGAGAGATATTTACAGTTCTCATTTGGAATATGCGCTGTTAAACGCTTGTTTAATATTTTCGCTCAGAACGGCAGAAAACTGAGAAAATTTAACCATAAAAACAGGTTTCCAGTTAAAAACACAAATTTTACGCCAAAAACGGTTTAAGATATTTAATCCTTTTTAGGGGGATTGCTTGAAAATATAGCAGAGTGTGGTTCCGCCAGACTCAACCTTGTGAATGAGCTGCCAATTTCTAATCTCTGATGGAAAGCCGTATCGCTGCGTGTAAATGCTTGGAAAAACCGCGTAATCTGCCTCTTTAAGTCTATTTAAGTCTATGAGTTTAAATCCAAATTCGCCCTTTCTGTTTAACTCGATCTCTAGAAGACTTGTGCTGTAGGCAACAGCGATTGTAGCGTTCCTATCGCAATGCTTGATCAGATAGTTGGCAGCATCCTCGAATCCAGTGTCGATGATAAGAAGAGCTTTATCCGCATGAATTATCAGTTCATTAGCATATCCGCATGGTGAAGCCCAGCAGACCGCTAATCCTATTAAACTCTCCATAATCATTAAGGATGCCAGAGCATAGCGCATAATTAAGAACTTGTTAAATCTGAACTTAACATCTTTTAGGCTTCTAAGAGTGTTAACAACAAAGATTGATGCTGACAATATTATGGCTGGCTCAAGAAAAACTACATAATGGTCCCCGATGATTATGCGGAACATCAACATTGTTAGGACGCCTCCGATAAGCCAGGAAAAGATGCTCAAGTATGCTTCGTCAATAGCCCGTCCACTAACTATTTCAGTAGCCAAAAAGAGGAGAAAGAGCATGCCTAGAATGAATAGTAAGATCGGCGTCTTGATAAAGAGTATGTATATCGTAACCCATTGTGGAACATGCGTATAGACCTTTCCCGCATAAAAAGTTGTATGCCCCGATTCCATATGCCCCAAATGGAAGCCAATAACCCAAATGGTTCTCTCCAGAGTTTTTTGCCAGAGCCAAGGCCAAGTTGCAAAGAAAGTGGATGCCGCCGCTAAGGATATTAGCAGAAATTGTAGCAGAATCATCCGTAAGCTCTTTTTTTCCGTCCTAGACTTCCCAACCAAGGTTTTGAGAAGAAGGTATAAGCCTATTCCCGGGAAGGCTGCTATAGCCGTTCCTTTTGACCCAACGGCTAAACCCGAGAGTACTCCAACGAGTATAAGATATCTATTAATGCCCTTAATGAGTGGGAGCAGCAGGAAAGTTAGGGATAGGAAAAGAGCAGCGAAGATATCCAGTATAGCAAGGGTTGAGTAATATATGAGCCATGGAGAGAGAGCTGCAAGTATGGCTGCCAGAAGAGACGCTTCATCCCCGTAATGTCTCCGGCCAATCAAGTAGATAAAAACGCAAATTAGTGTTCCTGCAGCTACAGGTGCTAGACGCGCACTAAAATATAAGTCATGCGTGCTTTCCCATCCTAATAGAGGTGTGAAAATATGGGAAGAGGCCCCTATAAGAAGCTTGGCTATCGGCGGATGCTCAGCATTCACTCGCCAAACTTCAGAGCTAAAGTTAAGTCTAAGGAAGCTTTGAACGTAAAGTCTTCCAGCGTTAACATATAGTGGTTCATCAGTCATAACGCTTGTCTTATCGATTAAGAGAAAACGCGGAATAAAAGCCACTGAGAAGACCAGAAGCCCCATCAAACTAACCCATATAAACTCTTGATAACCTCTTGAAATTGGCCAGATGCCAATATTCCCCAGAGATCTCCAGAAATCTATGGGATATTCCTCATGCCTCCTTAAAATATATCTTCCGCAAGTGAATGTGCGGTGTCCTTCTGGCAGCTCCCTAATGGTCAGATTCTTTAGTCTCTCGGATTCAAAGAAGTCTCTAGAAGACCATTCTGCCTGACAAGATTTACATTTGACGGCGCCCTTAAAGACGCTTACAACTTCATATCCGATGCTTGAACCGCATATTGGGCATCTAGGTAATGCCTCGATCATCATTTCCATTATATGCTTCTCAGTTATCATGCGGCATCATCCAGCGATGATCGCTAATTGTTAGGTAAGGGGGATTACAGTTTTTAGGTTTTAGCTAAAAATGCGGCATCTTCCTCTCATTGTCCAGATGAGGCTTAAGCAGATTTGGTTAAAAATAATTTCCGTTTTATGGTTTTAATTGTTTTGTTTCCGACGCGTTTCCAGATGCTTTTTAGGTCGCATTATCTATCTTCAATTTTTTGGCGTAGCATGCAGAGGCGATTAAAAATGTGCGGGCATTCCTGAACGAGGTTATCGCGTATTCCCCTTTCCCGGCGACGAGTTTGCAATTTCCGGGGATAAGCAGTCTGCATCCACCACTGATTATTTGATATTTTCTTTCTAGACCCTTGAGGAGATCTGGTAGATGTCTGCATTTACGCCATGTTTTAGTGTTGCTAGAGGAACACTAACGAAAAGATCGCCATAATGCCATAAGATTTATTAAATGTAAAATTTAGGTTTTATACTGGACGTTGGTATTATGGGGTTGATAGATTAATGTATAAGGGACCTAAGATTGTTTTTGTAGGTGCTGGCAGTGCTAGGTGGACTAGTAGGATACTTGTCGACATATTCTTGAATGAGGGGCTGCGCGGCTCCAAAATATGGCTTATGGATATTGATGATTACAGGCTTAACATCGTATCAACTTTGGCTAAGAGATATGTTGATGAGATTAAGCTTCCCGTGGAAATACATGCCACGAAAGATAGGAGGGAATCCATTAAGGATGCTGATTTCGTAATTTCGACAGCGCTCCCCAAGGGCTATTTATATTATGAGGAGATGAGGGACGTATCTGAGGAGCATGGATATTATAGGGGAATCAACAGCGTCGAATGGAACTACGTGGGAGACTACCATACGATATGGGGTTACTACCTCTTCAAACTTCACCTAGACATGGCTAAAGATATTGAGGAACTCGCGCCGAATGCTTGGTTCTTCATCGTTTCAAATCCTGTTCTTGAACTTACAACAATGATAAGTAGAGAGACTAAGGTTAATGTCGCAGGTATATGCCATGGCTTCCTAGGCTATAGAGCAGCCTTGGAAGTTCTAGCTATGCGCCTAGCTAGGGAGAAGCTAGGTAAGAATATAACCCCATACTGTGCCGCTCATAGGTTTGAATTTTATAGAGAAGCAATGGATCTTATAGACCTGAGAGAGATCGATTTTGAGATGCAAGGATTGAACCACGTTATATGGCTGACAAAGTTCAAGTATAAGGGTGAGGATGCATACAAATACCTGGACGATTGGATTAAGGAGGATGCTGAGGAGTACTGGGCTGTGTGGAGGGAGCACACCACAAGCCCGTGGGACCTAGATCTATGCCCAGCAGCCATGGATTTGTATAAGACTTACGGTTACCTACCTGTAGGAGATAGCGTCCGTGGAGGAACATGGAAGTACCATTGGGATCTAAAGACTAAAAAGTATTGGTATGGACCCTACGGGGGACCGGACTCAGAAATAGGTTGCGCCATGAGAATTCTAGGGGTGAGGAGGAACGTTGAAGAGATGACTAGGATAGCGTTCGATACTTCGAAGCCTGTATCACAATCTGTGCCGCTTAGGCCGAGCGGGGAGGTCATAGTGTCCCTTATAGACTCCATATACAACGATAAACAAGCTGATAGCTATGAAATACCATTCCTCGGAACGCGGGTGAAAGCTCCAATATACGTGAATGTATTAAATAAGGGGACCATACCTAACCTTCCAGATAACGTAGCCATCGAAACACATGTCAAGGTTGATGGAAAGGGCATTCACCCAATACCTAAAAACGCGATGCCTAACCCGCTCTACAAATACGTTATGTTGCCCAGGATAATGAGGGCTGAATGGGCCCTAGAAGCCAACCTTAAGGGCGGCAGGGATACGCTTGTTAAATGGCTACTGATGGACATAAGGACGAAGAGCATGAAGCAGATAGATAACGTCATAGATGCAATACTGAAAATCCCGGGAAATGAGGAAATGGCCAAAAGCTTTAGCTAACACCTGAACAAATCAATATTTTAAGGGATTTTAAGGGAAGCAGGCATAAATCGAGAACGAGGCAGATCTAAAGAGGTCTCAAATCCTCTGATTAAAGGTATCTTTAGTGTAACCATAAAGATCACGAATGAGTTTACAGGAAACTATGAGCAGTGTAAGAGTAGGCGCATAGAATATGCTTTTAAGTTTGCTAAAAATATATTCCATTAAAGCTTATATTGTGGTTTCGAAATCTAGAAAAATCCGGTGGATGAGTGGCTTTGCCCATTAATAGGTTTGAATGCGTTCTCTCCACATTACTCCACGAGGAGCCTCCTGTTACGCCTCAAGTTTTAGGTTTCACTAATGAAATGTCGAGGGCTAAGTTTATTCCGCTCATAGAGGCAGACATAGCTAGAAGAGCTGTTGAGTTTGAGAGTGAGGTAAGCAGCGCGCTATGCGAGATAACCGCTGCTGGACTGAAGCAGATAGATAAAGCTTTAAAAATAGCCGACTACATGGACAACTTTATAGTGGGGGTTGGCGGCGGTGGGATCAGAGTTAAACGGGTGATTGAAAGCGGTGAAGAGTGGAATATCGTTGAGTGGGAGACCGGGGCTAAGTGGCGCGTTGGGACATCTAAAACAATCTGGGCGCGGCAATATATAGACTATCCAATAAAAACCGAAGATGATCTGGATAATTTGGAACTTCCAGATCCTGATGACCCGTCTAGGTATGAGGGAATAGAAAAGGCCATAAAATATGTGGTTGAAAGAGGGTTTTTCCCTGCATGCGGCATTAACGGCTTCTTTTCAGGTGCCTGGTATTTTCTAAGGGGCCCATTAGAAGTGATCCTAAAGGACATGTACATGAGGAGAAATTTCGTCAAGAAGCTTATCGCTAAGTTTGGGGAGTTCAACCTTAAGGCTGAAAAGAATCTTCTTGAGAGGGGGGCTATGATGATAGATTGGCCTGAGGACTTGGGTTATAGAAGCGGGACATTTATGAACCCCAAGATCTATGAGGATCTTATATTTCCATGGCATGCAAAGGCCATAGAATTAGCGCATAAGTATGGCGCATTCGTTAATATGCATAGCCATGGGAACATCACCTCCCTAGTTCCATTGCTCGTTGAGGCTAATTTAGATATGCTTAATCCAGTAGGTCCAACTGACAACATGGACCTTAAAAGCCTAAAGGAGAAATATGGCGACAAACTATGTTTCTTAGGAGGCTTAAGCAAAAATATCGGTTTTATGAGCGCTGAGGAGCTAAAAGAGCATTTGCTTGATAGGCTTAGAATAGGAGTCCCTTGGGGAGGCTATATTTTAGGTTCGGAGGGCGATATACCCGTAGAGATGAGTGTAGAAAACTTTGAATTGCTCCTTAAAATGAGCAAAAAATACAGAAGAAATAAAATAACATAGGTGTTTCGGAAGCGCCTAAAGTAATACTTTACTTTTAGGAAGCAGCTGCCAGGTTAACTTGAGCTGTAAATTCTCCCTTATCCGTTTTAATCGTCACTTTTAAGGTCAATGCGCTGGTTGGCAGGTCGCTTG
>CALKGV010000070.1 GCA_938091805.1 uncultured archaeon
ATCCATCTCCCACCCTACTCGCCGGACCTGAACCCTATAGAGTTCGGGTGGAAGGATTTGAAGAGGGAGCTGAGCAAGATCCTGGACTTCGAGCGAATGTGGAGGAGAGCGGAGACATTGCCCTAAAGCTACTCCTTGAACATAAAGCAGGCTACACCAAAAACTGGACGGAGGTCTTTATAAGTGCCAAAAGTTATTAGATTAACTATAAATTTTTCTTTGTAGATGAGCAGATAATAAAGCCGCAGTGGACCTAATTTAGTGTCTGCTGCATCTTTTGTGAAGAAGTCATTTCTATCTAACGGAAAAGACTTATTTTAGAAGCGAAATTCCATAGGTAAAATCCTATGTTGAAAGAATAGTTCTAGATAACCTCCTAGTATACTTCGTAACCAGCATTAATGCTCCTGAGTTTTTTATTTGTCTCCCTTTTAGCATATTCCAGGCTATCCAACCATGACTTGAAATTGTTTTTTTCGTCGTAGGTCAGCAGATAATAAAGCCATAACGGCGCTAGTCTGGAGTCTGATGGAGCTGTTGTGAAGTAGGCGTATCTATCTGATGGAGGCTTAGGTCTCCCCCATCCTTTATATTCTTTTCTCCTCACAATATTCCAGAAGTGAAGACGTGAACTGCATCCAAAAAGACAGAAGACTCTGCACTTAAGTTCTGTCGCCCCTAAATCAAATGGACTGTTGATGGTGTCTTTCCAACCTGCATTTAAAATGATATGCCATTTTCCTTCCCTTTTTAGACCATAGTAGCGGTTGCTAGGAGATAGTGAGCTTTTAGGGAAAATTCTCCTTGATAAGTCCTCAGGAAGCGATATTTCGCTTAATTTTCGCCGTGCATATGGATGCCGGCTGAAGGGATGATTTTTCTCAGATGGTAAGGGACCATTCTCAACAGGTACTGGCGAAAAAGTGTAAGAGTGCTTTTCAATGTCTTCTAGCGGTATAAGAACATATTGATATCCACAACGGAATAAACCCTCATCATCGGTGATGCCTCTTTCCCATTGCTCGTATTTTTCTGGAACTTTCCCCTCATAGATGGCGAAGCATGCTCCTCTACCGTACCTTGAGTGCCCATCGTATATTACATGGGTTCCCTCTGTTTCCAGAGCCTTCTTAAAGTCTTTCTTACTAACTACTGTCATAATTACAAACTTAACCTTCTGCTCCTTGCTGCAGTACCTTCCTACCTTTCTGAGGCTTTCAAAGCTAATTAAGTCATCACTTTGCCCCGGATTCTCCTCAATCTTAAAATTGTCCCCAATCTTCTCTCGTAGATAATCGAGCGGCGGCTTCAAATATTGGAGATAATACTTCTGCACATATTTCTCCTCCGGTTTTCCAGAATATTTTTCTTTGATTCTTTCAGCTTCCTCACGTATTTCATTTTCATGGAACTCTAATCCTTCAGCGATCACTATCTTACGGATTTCATACTCTTCTTTAATGTCAGATACTCTGTACTCCTTTTGCTCCACCATACTTTACACCATAATTTTACCACGTATCCTGCTTGAGAACCTCATATTTCAGATCTGCTCAGAGAGGGCAACCCATCTTTTCGTTGATTTGAATCTTTCGATCTCCGTGTCCTTTTCTTCATCCGACATGTCGAGGAACATAACTGAGTTTAAAAATTGCTCCTCCTCCGCTTCCTCGAATGCAAGTAAATGTCTTAACATTAAGTATGCTTCATCACAAACTCTCCGCGGCGGTGGGCTCTCCTCTACACCTATGGGAATATCCGGTATTTGTAAAAGTCTCTTGTCATCTAGCATCTTCTCTAGAATCTTAGCGATTTTAAGTCGATTCTCAATCTGGATGTTCACCACTGTTTTCATATCCCAAACATATTGCTCCGGGATTTCAGATTTTAGGCTCTCTAATAGTGGTGTTAAAGCTAAATCGCCGATCTCTAGAATTATTGAGGTTGCCTTGCTTGAGTCATCCTCATCCTCTGAGTGATGTATCTCCGCCGTTCTCTTAGGCGTCTCATAGGATTCTTCAATTATTGCTTTGGCAAGCCGTTTAAACTCTTTCTCATCATCAATATCGATTTCCCTAAGAATAAAGAGAAGATCCTTCACATACACTAAATTTTTGCCTTCGCGCCTAATCAGAGAATACTCGTAAATATTGCCATTCGGGGTCTCTAATACAACCCTACTGTTTTCGTCGTCGAGTCTTAAGATGACCTGAACATCTTTAAAAGATACGGTGATTACTTTGCCATCTTCGATCTTCTCAAACCTCCCCTCAGCGACCCCCTCAACCCTAAGACATTTCTGAAGATGATTTAGCAGCCGATCTTCATCTTGTCCGGGAATATTCTCCCAGCAGAACAGAAACTGCTTAAGCATTAACGATCTTCACCTCCCATTTGATCATGATAAAATCCATTTGTCAACTCGCTGCAATAACCTAATCCTTTTTATATATTTATATATTTAAGACTAATCATGCTTATTTGGAAAATTGTAAAGAATATCTTCTAAAAGATATATTCTCCTCTCTGTGCCTAAATTAAGTAATAAATATAATAAATTAGGTTTAGATATTTTATTGGTAATCTTAAATGTGAGATTAGGAGGATCATAAGTAAATGTTAGATTTCTCCAGGATCAAGACCTATCCGATATTTCAGAGAAAAAATTTGGTCACGCTTAAGGATATGTTAAGTCTGGAAGCTCCTCCGAAGCCCTTTGAAAATCCTGACTTAAATGAGGTTGCTGAGAGGATTGTTGCTGCGCGGAAAAGCGGAGCTCACGTTATATGGATGATGGGTGCTCACGTGATTAAATCAGGTTTATCCTTAATCATAATAGACCTTATGAAGAGAGGCGTAATAACCCACATTGCCTCCAATGGCGCTGCGGCAATCCATGACTTTGAAATAGCGTTGATAGGTGAGACAAGCGAGGATGTTGCCACAAGCATTGAGGATGGAACTTTCGGAATGGCGGATGAGACCGGTCGCTTAATGAATTTGGCCATACAGCGCGGCGTTCATGACGGCTTAGGATATGGAGAATCGCTTGGAAGAATGATCGCTGAGAGTAAGGAGCTAAAGTTTAAAGAGTACAGCGTCTTATATCACGCCTACAATCTTGGGATACCCTTCACAGTTCACATAGCCCTAGGAACCGACATAATTCATCAGCATCCAAAATGCAACTTTGCAGTTCTAGGCGAGGCGAGTGGAAGAGACTTCAGAACTTTTGTGGAGACAGTGAGCCGCCTTGAGGGTGGAGTCTTCCTAAACTTTGGTTCAGCAGTCATAGGTCCAGAAGTCTTTCTTAAAGCAATATCAATCGCTAGAAACCTGGGATTCAGAGTGAGAAGTTTCACGACGGCGAATTTTGATCTAAAGCCAATAACCGATTATATGCGTCGGAGAAGCAAAGACGATCCGGATTACTACTATCGCCCGCTGAAGAATATAGTTCAGAGACCTACATCAACCGGAGGCGCCGGCTTTCATATAACTGGGGATCACGTCGTAACTATTCCGAATCTCCACCATCTGATTTTAAGCAAGATTGGAGGGACAATATTTAGTTTACCGGAAAGAGAATCGCCGGCACACTCGTTAGAATCAAGGCTGGAAGAAATCGCACAAAACTATCCGGAGGTGAAAGATATAGCCAGCAGATTTTCAGAGTTAAATCCGAACTTGAAACACATACTGGGGGATATGATCAAAGTCTATAGCGCCATAAATAGATGCTTCGAAACAGGCGGGTCCCTATTTATTTGCGGTAATGGCGGAAGCTTTGCCGATGCATTGCACATGTCAGCTGAGCTTCTAAAATCATTTAAAATGAAGAGGGTAATTCCAAGCTATATGAAGGAAATGTTTAATGATCTCCCATCCGGCAGACTGATTGCTGATAGCCTTGAAGAAGGGCTACGCACAATAGTTTTAGGCGCAAATCACTCACTTACAAGCGCTGTCGAGAATGACAATCCGACCAGGAATATGAGCTTCGCCCAAGAACTATATGTTCTTGCAAGGCAGGGAGACGTTTTACTTGGCATAAGCACAAGCGGAAACGCTGAGAACGTTTTCTACGCCGCGGTAACGGCAAAAGCCTTAGGGCTAACAGTTATAGCGTTGACAGGCGAGGATGGAGGAAGAATCTCTGAAATATCCGATATTACAATAAAAGTTCCAGCTTCGGAGACAAGCCGCGTACAAGAACTCCACTCAATAGTTTATCACACTATATGTGAGATGCTTGAGGCTTCTCTCTGCAGGAGAACTAGGGAATGAATAGGCTTAAGCGCTCTAGACTTATAGAAATACTTGAATCCTTTAACGACTTAAGCATCATGGTTATCGGAGACTTTGCTCTTGATGTTTACTGGTATGCTGACATGATCCGCTCGGAGCTTTCCCGCGAAACCCCTCACTACACTCGACCAATAGTTAAAGAGACGTATTCGCCAGGAGCATCCGGGAATATAACGTGGAATATAAAGGATCTAGGTGTAAAAAATGTTTATGCTGTTACGGTTCTTGGGAGGGATTGGCGCAGCCAGATATTAATAGAGAAGCTGCAGGATATGGGCGTAATCACCAAACATATAATTCAATCGCCGGAGAGGATTACACCAGCCTACATTAAGCCGATTCTCTGCGGTTTTGATTCCCAGCAGGAAGACGCGAGGCTTGATTTCATGAACTTTAATCCACTCTCCAATAGTCTCGAGGAGCAGCTTATCGACAATATTAAAACGGTAATCGATATGGTTGACGCCGTAATAGTTGAGGATCAGATGAGTAGAAATGGGGTAATAACTGAAAGTGTCAGACATGCTCTCATGAATCTTGCGAGGGAAGATCCTGAAAAGATTTTCGTCGCGGATTCTAGAGAAAGAATAGGGCTCTTTAAGAACATGGTTCTGAAACCTAACAAGATTGAGGCTGTGAGAGCCATAAATCCTTCCAGAAATCCCCTAGAGGTTGAAATGGATGAACTAATAAACGTAGGGAGAGAGATTTTCAAAAGGGCTAATCGCCCAGTTTACATAACTTTAAGCGAGAAAGGCGCGCTTCTGATAGATGGAGACAAATACCACCACCTGCCTGCCGCACCAACAAAGCCTCCAATAGATCCCGTGGGAGCCGGAGACACTTTTATATCAGCTGTTGGAGCAAGCCTGGCTGCTGGAGCCAGCCCGCTTGAGGCTGGAATAATAGCCAATATAGCTGCCAGCGTAATCCTTAAGAAGTTAAATATTACTGGAACAGCTTCTCCAAAGGAGATTCTTGACAAATTTGATGAAATATCTAGGGGAGGAGAGTGGCCGTGAGCCTATGGGTAGAAGTAATTAATCCTAACGTTAAGTCACGACTTGGCAGAATTAAGTATGCGTTAATAGACTTTGATGGAACGATTTCCGTCATTAGGCAAGGATGGGAGAACGTAATGGCTTCTATGATGACTGAAATGATCTGCGATGGTAAACCTCCAACACCAGAGATCGAATCTGAAGTTCGAGAATACATTGATTACTCCACCGGAATGCTAACTATAAAGCAGATGGAGTGGCTTGCCGGAGCCGTTCGTAAGCATGGCATAGCTAAAGAGCCTAAAAGCCCGTACGAGTATAAGCGGATATACAATGAGAGAATGCTGTCCTACATTGAAGGCAGGATTAAAGGGCTGATGAGCGGAGAGATAAAGCCAGACGACATGATGATTATGGGGGCAAGAAGATTTCTTGAAGAGCTTTACAAACGCGGGGTAATTATGTATTTAGCCAGCGGAACAGACCACGAGTATGTCCTAAAGGAAACTTCAGCCCTAAAGGTACCGCAATACTTTAGAGGGGGAATCTACGGGGCGCTTGATCGCACAGAAGAACATACAAAGGAAAGAATAATACAAAAAATTTTAGATGAGAACAACCTAAAAGGAGACGAGCTGCTTGTCGTAGGAGATGGCCCTGTTGAAATTAGAAATGCGAAAAGTAGAGACGCCATAGCGCTGGGAGTTGCATCGGACGAGGTCAGGAGATGCGGCTTGAACCCGCGTAAAAGAAGAAGGCTAATTGAAGCTGGAACCGACTTAATAATATCTGACTATATAAAATACAAGAATATAGTAGCATTTCTTTTCAATGAGGAAAAAGAGAATTAAAGTTCATCTTCGGCTTAAATCCCTTCCATATTAAAAAGGAATATCACTTTACATGTCTAGCGGGCCATTTTATTCCAATGCTTCACCAATATCTCTGATGCCCTCCTCTCGTTATCAATATACCGCGCGATGGAGAACAGCGCCGAACATTCCATTTCAACCGCATAAACGCCCTGGCTCGAATACCTCAAAACTTTACTCCTCGTCTCTCTGAAGGGCGCATCAGTTGACCATACGCCGCCATCCTTATAGCGAAAACCTAAATTATCAAGCAGCCCCTAATTCCCATAAGAATTTTCTTAGAGGGCTTTAGGTCAATCTCCTGGGGAAAATAGTGGTAGCGTGTGAAAAACTGCAAGTCCATCTCTGGTGACGAAAAACTGTTTAGCCCAAACTATTTCCTCCTCCTTCTCTAAAAGAATATTGCCAGCAACATTTTTCATCCAATCATAAACCCGCTTAATGAAAGAACTCATCTCAAAACTATTTAAGTCTTTTTTGACTATGTTTTGGTATGGGGTTTCTTGGGCTTTCTGATGGTGAGTGGGAGTTCATTAGTCCTTTGCTTCCTCCTAAGGCTAGGGTTGGTAGGCCCAAGACGAGACCCGGAGAAGTAACTGGAGACCCTGCATACGACTCAAATGAGATAAGAGCATACCTGAGGAGGAGGCGCATAAAGGCAAATATACCATTCAACCCTA